>CALBMD010000221.1 GCA_937896265.1 uncultured Pseudomonadota bacterium | reverse complement strand
AAATATGAACAAAACATAGACGAAATTTCCTATAAAGGATGGGCTCCATCAGTTGCTAACCTGCATGGATACAAAGGAACAATCGGTTATATCGATGTTCCTTATGGGCATTTTCCCTTACGTCTTGCTTTTCTTCGAAATGAAGATCGTTCTTTCGGCGTTCAAGCAACTGTCAAGATAGCTCGTGCAAACCTAAAGTTTAGTTATAGATGTCACTACTTAGGTCATAAAACCCCTGTGAATCCTTAATCTTACCTCAATCTCTTTGACTTTTGGCCTCCATGGGCCTATTTTCTAAGAAAATTTTCTTAATAGTGTAGCTATCTTGCTTTTGGAGAAAACGGTGTTTCGCTTTTTTTTGCTCTATTGTTTGTTATTATCCCAGCCAGTTTGTGCAAGTTTTAACTTTTTTGGCCTTTTTTTTGATCCTTTATCTGACTTCAACAAATTTGCTCAATCGGTTGATGATCTTCCTAGAAATCGTGATATCACGAAGGATAATCTTAACGGATATAGTAATAAGCATATTGTTACACTCAAATATGCCGGCTCTAAACTACAAGAAACAGCTGATCTCTATGCAAAATGGATTAAAAACACACCTCAAACAAAAGAGTTTAGAGGAGATTTTGTTCCTTTTTATGTGGCGCGTTTAACTTTGCCAGCTGATGCAAAGATCGTAGCTATGGGTGATTGTCATGGTGACGCCAAATCAATAATAGCTACCTTGCGCCGCCTCAATGAAGAAAATAAAATGGACGGGTTTAAAATCATTGATCCTAAATTATATCTTCTCTTTCTTGGTGACTTTGTTGATCGCGGTCTTTTCGGTCTTGAAGTTCTTGCTATCATATCGCATCTCAAAATTTTAAACCAAGAACAGGTTTTGCTGGTGCGTGGTAATCATGAGGATTTTTATTCAAATGAAAGCTTTCGTTTTGAACTCGCAGGAGCTAGGAAAAAAGAAGGGTTAAGAAATAAACATCCGATAGTAGAGCGATTTGCCAAGGCTTACCAAGCCTTTTGCAATAATTTACCTGTAGCGCTTTTTCTTAAGATTGGAGAGCAAGAAGGACATATCTTAGCTGTTCATGGTGGCATTGAACGTCGCCATAATCCAAAAGAACTTTTAGGTTCACCATATGCTTCTGTCATTGAGACGCTCGAATATAATCCTTGGTGTGGTGATATAACCGATTATCAATGGCTTGACTTTACTCTAGACCCAAATGAAGAAAGTGGTTTTTGTGAAGCAGAACACCGTGGGAGAATAAGCAAAAAAGATACGGATGAATATTTAAAGGAACATAACATAATTGCAGTGTTGCGGGGGCACCAACATACTGCTTCAGCAGCAAGTTTTATAAAAGAGCATGATGGTATTTTGCATCATTGGCATGAGCCAGAGAAGATGCCAAAACTGGAAGGGATTTTTACTTTTAACCAAGGGGCTGATTCTTTCTTTTGCGAATTTCACAAACTTGATAAAGCTGTTTCTGGAAGTATCCAATTTGATAATGCTGATCCAAAGGAGTGGGTGGTGCATAAGCATGCTGAGCCTGTTCCTGGTATTACCCCAGGGTGTACTGTACAAATACAACCACCTGAAGAAAATTGTTCGTTGTTTGGGTTTTTATTTTTTCAGTGTTCTGATCTCTAAGGAAAGAAGAACGAAATCCAAGTCGGAAAAATACCGAAGACTACAGTTAAACCCAGACCAATTGTTGCTACTAAAAAGCCGCTACGGTTATCGCTCTCATGCATAGCTCCCATTGGGGTTGTCATATACATGGCAACAATAGGTCGCAAATAAAAAGCAATCGATAGCACCGAAGCAAGAAGCCCAATAAGCACAAGTTCGGACTGATCGGCTGATAAGCTCACGGAAAAAATACGATACTTACCAATAAAACCAGCTGTTGGCGGCAGGCCAGCCATGCTGGCAAAAAGGACCATCAAAGCAAAGGATGCCTTAGGCCTTACTTTTGCCAACCCCGCTAGGTCTTTGAGTTCAAGGTTATCATGGTGTTTAGGCGCTATCATGCTCAGCACTGCAAAGACACCAATGCTAGTAATGACATAGAATAAAGTATAGGCAGTCACAGCACCGAAGGCCCGCCACTCACCACCCCCAGCCATGACGGTTAATATACCTAAGGCGATAAAACCTGAATTAGCAATCGAAGAATAAGCTAAGAGGCGTTTGATGTTGGCTTGCATAAGCCCCATGATGGCACCATAGAGCATCGAGCCAGTGACAACCACAGCCATGAGCCAATAAAAGATTTCATGGCTGCCATCAGCCTGCATGGGGCGAATAACTTCAAGAGCAAATCGCAAGAAGGCACCGACAGAGGCTGCTTTAACAGCGCTGATCATAAAACCAGCGATAGGCAGGCAGGCACCGGAATAAACATCTGGCACCCAAAAGTGCAGAGGAAAGCCACCGATCTTGAAGATAAACCCAGCCAGAAGCAAAAGTATTGCTAGCATAGAAAGAGAGGCATGATCAGCAGCAATTGAGACAAAAGATGTTGTTCCAGTAATACCATAGTATAACGAGATACCATAGAGGAACACCGCGCTAGCGGCACCTCCTAAGAGATAATACTTAAGCGCTGCTTCTGCTGAAGCCTTGACGTAGCGCTGGCCACCGACCAAGACATAAATGCTCAATGAGGCTATTTCTAGACCAATAAAAATAATAAATAAATCACGGCTACTCACCATGATCATGAGAGCAGTCGCAGCAAAACCAAGAAGAGGATATGTTTCTGCAAGCAGAGGCTCTTTCTTTACATAGTCGATACTGACTAAGGCTGTGGCTGCCATACTAAATAAAATGATCATCGAGAAAAAACGACTAAGAGGATCAAAAACAAAGATTCCTGAGAGTATGTTTTCTGTTTGCTGCTGATGCAAAAAGCCCATTGCTAGAGCAGTGCCGATAAGTAGCATAACGACAGCACTGTGTTGCCACCTGCCTTTATTGGGAGCGCAAAGTAAAGAAAGAAGAGAAAAAAGCCCCATGGTAATCAGTGGCATCAGGTCAAACCATTGATCTGAAGAGATTGCCTCAATGGCAACTAAATTTGGCTGCAGCATTTGGACTTCTCCTCGCTATGTCAGAAATGGTCAAATCGATGCTTTTCTGGCTATTGTGAAGCATCAGGTTGGGGAAGATGCCCAACCCCAAGACAGCTATAATCAAGAATGTAGCAATTAAAAGTTCTTTTCTATCGAGATCACGTCCTTTGCCAGCATTTTTGATCTGGCCAAACATCGATCCTTGATAGGCTTTAAGCATATAGGCAGCAGCTAATACCATGGTGATCACAGCTAGCAAAGCTGGCCCTTTTTGGGCAGCAAAACTGCCGACAATAATCATCAACTCCCCAGGAAAACCGTTAGTGCCTGGTAGCGCCACAGCACCCAAGGTCATGATGAAAAAGACAATGGCTAAGTAGGGGTAGGTTTGGGCTAAGCCGCCAAGGTCGGCGAGTTCAAAGGATGTTTGTCTTTGTCGCAAAAGACCAAGAGAGATCGGAAGAGCACACGTCTGAACTCCAGTCACATCA
>CALBMD010000220.1 GCA_937896265.1 uncultured Pseudomonadota bacterium | reverse complement strand
CTCCTGTTTTCTGAAATCACTTTACATCAAATACATTAAATTATTATAGCTGTTGATCGAGTATGATAGGAATTACTTAGCTTCTCCACTTATTATTTTATATTAAAACGTATTCCAAAGAGTCAATCCCTTATAAAACAGAATATAAATTACAACTACTATGATTTCTATACATTATCTAGTATGATAATTAATCAAAATACAAAAAAAACTCACATATATCTATTATATATTAAATAAATTAAAAAAAATGACAAAAACAAAATTTATTATTGGCATTGATCTAGGTACAACGACCTGTTCTCTTTCATATATAGAAACAGCTAGTCATGAGGCAGCACCAAAGAGTCTGGCTATCAGCCAATGGAATTCTTACAACACAAAAGTTGAAGACGTAATTTTACCTTCTCTTATTGTGCTCCCAGTAAAAAGCTATTGGAAAAACGGGCAGCTTAATCTTAATACGGACCAAACTGAACCCACACCCTACGCTGTTGGTGCAATCGGTTTGAGTTTACAAACATCCACACCGACAAGGATAGCTCACTCTGCTAAATCTTGGTTAAGTCAAAAGGGCAGTGTTCCCCATGACAAAATTCTGCCCTTCAACGGTGATGCATTAGATGGTAATCAGCGGCTTTCTCCAATTGAAGTATCAGCAAATTTCTTACGTCATCTAAAACAGTGCTGGGATACTAAAATGGCCCAGGACTCAGAAGAAAACCTTTTTATCAAACAAAAAATTATCATTACCGTACCAGCTTCTTTTGATGAAGTTGCTAGTCGTCACACACTAGATGCCGCAGTGCTCGCTGGTTATGATATTAGCAACTGCCGTCTTTTAGAAGAACCACAGGCGGCCTTTTATAGCTGGTATGCATTAGCAGAAAAGTCTACCGATCCCCTACAAGCAGGAGAAAAGTTATTAGTCTGCGATATTGGCGGTGGAACCTGTGATTTTAGTCTCTTTGCCGTAACTTCTGCAGATATTATCGAACGTTTAGCAGTCAGCCAACATATCCTTTTGGGTGGCGATAACATTGATCTCAGCATAGCTCAAGCTATCGAAGATAAGATTTCTCCAGGCAAAAAGCTTGATCCTCAGCTTTGGCAGCAACTCCTATTTGAAGCAAAAAGCTTAAAAGAAAAAGCTTTAGCGCTTCCAGCTACTGAAGCAAATCTCGCTTCTCATCTGCATCTCACCCTAGTCAAAAGCGGCTTTTCAATTTTTGGCAATACAATAAGCGCTTCAATAAGCGTGCAAGAGATACACACTCTTATTGAAGAGATTTTCTTTCCTTATTGTGACAAAGATCAAAAAAGCTTTTCCTCCAAAAATGCTGCTAGCCCAGTAGGTCTTGCTTACGCCCAAGATGTTGCTTTTACTCATCACCTGGCAGAATTTATAGCGGGGCAGCGTGTTGACCGCGTGCTTTTTGCAGGTGGTACCATGATACCCAAAAGGCTACAGGATCGGCTTTTAGAGCAGTTAAAGCGCTGGCAAGAAAAGCCAATGAAGTTACTAGAAGGTGGTAATCTGCAGCTTTCAATAAGTCTTGGAGCTAGCATTTTTGGTTATAGAAAACACTTCAACCTTGTCCTTATAGAAGGTGGCTACCCTCGCTCTTTGTACCTTAAAATAGCAAAATCTAGCCCTGACGAAGCTCGCCAACTCCTTTGTATTTTGCCACAAGGCTATTTAGGTCTAAACCCCCTTCTAATTAACAACCTCGATCTGCAGGTAGTCATAGGCCAAGAAGTAGCTTTTGAACTTTGTTATGCAACAACAAGACCCAAAGATACGGTTGGAACAATTTTGCCTGAAGATACATCCGGAATCTCTCATTTGGCACCGATGACAACCACCCTCACTGGCAAGCAAGCTAAAATCAGCGTAGTACTTGAAATTCATTTAAGCCCAAGCGGACTTTTAGAGGTTGCTTGTGTTGAAAGAGACGAAAAACCTAACCAAGAAGCGCAAAGGTGGCGTCTCAACTTCAACGTACAAGAAAATTATTTAGCTTTATCAGAAAGACTAGCTGAAAAAGAAGAAAAAGCTTTAGTTCAGCTGCCGCCAGGATTCAATCAGCCGATTGAACTTTTATACGGCAAAGCAAAAGCAGAGCAAGGAAAAGAAAAAAATCCAAAACAACTTATAAATGAACTTGAACGCAGTTTAGGAAGTGTCAGAGAGCATTGGGATGTAGGGCTAAGTCGGCAAATTTGGCGCCAAATCGACATTGGCCAAAACGCCCGCAGCCGCTCTGAAAATCATGAATTAGTTTGGCTTAACCTTGCCGGATACGTATTAAGACCTGGATATGGCCATAGCCAAGATAAAAGCGCGCTTGCTCAGCTTTGGTCCAGTTTTGACAAAGGTCCTTATTTTCCAAAATCAAAAGCTGTTATGAGTCAGTGGTGGCTTCTTTGGCGTCGTATTAGCGCTGGCCTAACAGCAGAAAAGCAAGAAAGATTAGCTGAAAAGCTTATTCCCAGCTTGAAAAACGGCCTCCTAGATGCCGAAATGATTATGGCCTTAGGTTCTTTAGAAAGACTCAAGACGGAAAGTAAAGTACGAATTGGCAATTTAGTTGCCGAAGCCTTGCAAAAGAAATCACCGCATCAAGATCGTTTGCTTTGGACCTTAGCTCGACTTTCCTCACGCTTACCGCTTTATGGCGGCACAGGCGCAGTACTTAGACCCTATCTCATTAGTGATTGGATCAAAGCTGTTGATAGCTCAGTATGCAAAGAGGGGCCTGTGCTAAATTTCTTTTACACTCTAGCAGGGCGTATGATAGCAAGCCGTGAGCTAGATGTTGATGAAGAAACAAGATCTCACATCTTGGACCGGCTAGTAAAAAATAAAGCTAAACCGGAGCAATTGCTTGTTGTGCAAAAGTTTGTTCCTCCAACGATAGAGGATGCCAACCAAATGTTTGGCGAACAACTGCCACAAGGGATTTATCTCCAGTAACATTGCGGCGGTTCCCGCTGTAACCATAGCAAGATGGTTTTTAGCAAGATAGTTTTTAGCTAGTTTGTAAAAGCAGCCTGGCATAAGACGGTGTTCTGGGGAGCTGCGCGC
>CALBMD010000219.1 GCA_937896265.1 uncultured Pseudomonadota bacterium | reverse complement strand
CTTTGATATCTCGACGATAAGGATCAAGACCCAGCCAATATAGCAACTCATCATCCCAAACAATTTCAATCTGACGCCACTTCGCGAAGTACTGATGAGGCTGTGAGAAAAACTCTACTTGTGGCAATCCGTCTGTTGGTAATTGGCGCTCTGCTAGATCATAGTCTCTAACTTGAGTGTAGCTAGAAGAGGTAATCTCGACGAATTGACCGACTGGCATATTGCCGCCAGCACTGACACGACCAAGTGTTAGATCGAACTGGGGACCGCTTTGCGCTAATTCGATGATCTTTGAGGGTATCCATTGATTCACGATTGCACCGCCCAGCATTAAAGCAGGGTAGTTACCGTTCTGCGAAAGACCGTTGGAAGTGAAGTCCTCTCTATAAACTCTATTGTAGGATTCTTTGACCTGCGCAACTCGCTCTTGAAACTCTGGCTTTTTGCTATTGGACTCATATTGCGCGTACTGCTCGCGATGATTGCGCTTGATATACTCAAGCATTGGCGCGACCACTCGCTCTTCAGCGACTTTAACGAGTTCGGTTTGCTCGCCAGCCCATCCACCGTTGCCGCTATAGCTACCGATTGATTCAAACTGACCTTTACCCGGTAAAGGCTTATTGGCAGTTCTCATTGCTTCCAACTGGGCCTGCTTTGTGACGACCTCCAATAATTTAGGCATCAGCATTACTGTGCTTTCTTGGGTGGTACATACATCAGCAGCTTCAGCCAACATCTTATCCACTGGCACTTGTGGATATCTTTGGAGATCCCATACTTCATGCCCGTGGAATTTGGCCTTCTCTTTCACTGCTTTATTAAAAGCTTCAGTCAAAGAGGTTAATCTCTCGCCTGATTTTTCTTTTGCGATAGCCGCCTCTTGATCAGCTTTTAATCTATCCACATTGATACCAAGCAGGGTTAGTCCCTGTCTGGCCTCTGCCTCAGTCATCTGTCTAGCGCCTGGCTCTGCCGCAGGTGGATTGTCACGGCGTGGCTGGCCTTCGCTGGCCTCTGTTGTGGTTGTAGTTTTGGGCACAGTAGTAGACTCCTTCTGTGTTTTCTGAACTGCTGCTTTGTGTTTCTCAATGGCTGTTCTGATTGTTGGGATAATGGCTTCTTTGGCTTTCCATAATTTCTGAGCACGGACAAAAGACTCTTTGCCCGTCTCATCGTTGCCAAAGTTTGACTCGGATGGCTCCTCGTCCATCTTGCTCATATCATCAGCAGCCGCATCGTCTTTGACGCCCATTGCTGCCAGCATACCCATAATAAAGATCACGATTGTTTCTTTATCAGGCAGCTCTTTAATCTGCTCAAGAATGTCTGCTGACATTTCTTCTTTGGTTACTTTTAATGCTACCGACATTTTATTTTCCTTTCTGCCGGTAGTATTATTTCCGGCCTGCTGAGTTTTAATTTCTTTTTTAATAGAAGTGATTAAATCGTCGATAATGCCCTTAAATAGGGCGCTTTCGGTGAAGTGTTTTTTGATTTGCTTTGCAGCAGATTCCCAACTGGAAACGTTCGACAGCTTAGTACCTGGGATCCCAGGCTGTTCGTTTGGGGATAGCCAATCAATAACTAAAGGGTAGTCGCCTTTGGGGATTTCCAGCGCCGGGGTGTCATCCTCACGCCATTTCCAGTCGGCAGCGGCTCGAATAGAGCAATCAGGCTCAACCCCCGCAGCAATTGCGCCGCCAACCCATAAGCCTGCTTTATTGATCTCTTTTTCGCTGCCATACTGCATGACCCCGTGAAAGGTGACTGACTTATCGCTATTCTCAACAAGAAGGGTTAGCTCTGTGGCAGGGATCATCCCTATCACAACAGGATCTTCCCAACAGGGATGTCCCAAATACATATAGAGTTTTGGCGCACCGCGTTCTATGGCACGATTGGAAGCAGAAACACCATTGGAAACGTCTGTCCATTCTCGGCCATTCTCGGATAGTTTTTCAGCGGGTAGGGTGATCTCGACATCCTTAGGCAGTTTTATTTTCCCGTCAGGATGTGCGACCTCTTGATAAGAGCGCACTTCGTATTTAATTTTTGGCATTGGTTACATTACCTTTTCAGGTTCGTTTTGATCGGAAGGAGCGGGAAGAAGTTTAGGATCTAGCTTAGAATTTAATTGCGGGGAGAGCATGGCGCTCTCAATCTTTGCCCAATCTTCGGGATAGTATTTTCTTAGATCAGGGCGCTCTCTTAATAAATCATTCCACCATTGTTCAGGGTCGCGCTTGAATGCTTGAGCAGCAACAAAAGCAGCCTCTTTAACTGGCATCGTACCTGCACTTACACAGCCATTCGCTGCCTCAACGCGCTTCATTGAGCGAGCCTCGGTGACCTCTCCCACTACGCTGCACTTCATTTTAACTAGAGCGGACTCGATATAGCGCCGACCAGAGTCCATGCCCCATCGATTATCAGCAGCAGTAGCAGCTAGATTGGTGATAAAGTCAGCGCGCACTCTTAAAGAATTGCTACGAGTATCAGAGAAAAGAATTGCTAACTGGGCCTCACGCTCTTTGTCGGTCTCATTCAGCCACTCAGCATTGCTATAATTAACCTCATCGGGAGCAATAAGCATCGCCAGAGAACGTCCTAAAACAGCAGCGATAGCACTTCCCCTGTATTTGACATCGTTGTTATCAAAGCCAGTGTAGTAGTTACCGCTTGACTCAAGGCGATCCATTTTGCCTTTACCGTTAATCCACTCAGCAGCATGGGTTCCTAAGTCCTCGCCCCTTTTAATCCGAGCTTCGATCGATTCATACTTGGCTTTATTTAAAGCTGTCGGGTGTATGCCATTGCCAATTGCATCTTCTCTTTGCTGTACGGTGATCGGTATATCCCCAATGCGACCACGCTGGATATGATCCATTGTTTTAATATTGTCTTGAATATATTTAATAATGGACAGCAAGAAAGTAGTGCCATAAATATCAGATCTAAATAATCTATTACGCACAGCAACAACATTGACATCAGCAAACTGAAATATCGGAGATCCCCATTGATAAGGATCAAACTGTTGAAACGCGATCAATTGGCCGTCATCTAATCGCAATTGAGAATTAACCAAGATCTTTACTGTCTGACAGGGGAGGCCAAGTAGATCCGTGATAGTGCCGAACGAATTAAACCAGACACGATCATATATTCCACCGAAAAGAATATATTCGCGCATAATCATTTCAAGCTCAGACTTGGGTGTTAATTTGGCAACTGCCTGATAAGCACGA
>CALBMD010000218.1 GCA_937896265.1 uncultured Pseudomonadota bacterium | reverse complement strand
TGCTCCTTGCACTATTGTCCCAAAGCACGTTTGCCAGGATTGTTTACTACGGTTCTGAGTGCGAAACGTTGACTGTCGTTGCTGGGATGCAAACCGTTTTTCGTTTTGATGAGGAAGTTAAGACCATTTCCCAAGCAGCAAATTTTTCGATTGAACCAGCAGACCCCATTGATCCGAACTACCGAATATTGGCTGTTAATCCCATTCATAAAGGTGGAACTAGCCAAGTGACATTTATCTTGGCCAATGATTCGGTAATCACTACCAAGATTGAAGTTGTCTCAGGAAAGATGCCGGAGAAAGCGGATAATTTCTACGACTTCAAGCCTAAAGAGTCGCAGCTCGATGGGGAGTCTAGGGGACTTGAAGGTTCAACTGTCTCAGAGATCGAGTTGATGAAGGCAATGATTCGCTCAGACAAGGTTGTGGGCTATACCGAACGTTCGCTAATACGTACTGTTAATTCTGGCATTGAAGGGATCTCGGCGAAGCTAATGAAGGTCTATTCTGGGCCAAAATTCAATGGCTATGTCTTTAAGATCGTCAACGAGTCTAGCAGCAAGAGCTACGTGGTAGATCTAAAGAGTTTGACCCTGGGCCGTCCTAATGTAGCCCTTATTTCACAAGTAGATGACAACATTTTGAAGCCCGGTGGCTCCAAGGAAAGTGCAACGTTCTTGCGAATTGTGGCGAAACCGACTTCGGTCTATTACTCCCTGACCCTGCCAGTAGCGCCTATTGTTGAGAAGTAAACCTATTTTTGAAGGGCCTAAAATGAAAAAGCTCATCGAATATTTAAAGCAGATAACCGACGATCCCAGGCTGAAAGACAAACGTGTCTTATTTGGTCTAGGAGTATCCCTTGCTCTTCTGCTGATTTTTTTGATTAGTCGGCAGCAGGATCAAAAATCAATCGTCTATCAGTACGCCCAGCAGGAGCAGGGCATTGATTTTCAAAATGGGAGAATACTAGCCAACCAAAGAGATATTTATCAGAAAAAGGAGCGAGTATTTGCGAGTAAAGTGGAGCAGCTAGAGCAGGAGCTGGCAGAGATTAAGGAGAAAATGGAGAGCTACCAGGCTAAGGTATCCCAAGAAGCTAGTAGCACTGTTCCAATGCCTTCTGAGGCAGATGCTGAGTTGCCTATACCTGCTGCTAGCGCTGAGCCCACTAGCCCTGCTGCGGCTATATCAGAAGCAGCCTTTCGTCAGGAGCCCCAGACCTATACTCCTCCTCCAGCTCCACGCCCAGCCCCTTCCTATGCGGCTCAAGATTATCAGCGTCCTCCAGCTCCTCCGATTGAATTTGCCGGAGAGTTTAAAAGGATTGGCCGACCGCTCATTTCATTTCCGGTAAAGGGTCATAGCAAAGAACCTGCCATGACAGTGACCTTGCCCTCTGGTTCTTTTGTCAAAGCTAAACTACTTACGGGAATTGAAGCAAATGAGCAGAAAGCTTTGCCTGTTCTTCTTCAAGCCGACTTTGCTTTCGTTGGTCCCAATAAAAGCCGGGTAGATCTCTCAGGCTGCTTTATGATTGCAAAATCGACTGGCAATCTCTCCATTGAACGCGTGGAAATGCAGACCACAAAGATCTCATGTGTATCTAAATCAGGCCGTTCGTTCGAAGCCGATCTAAGCGGCTATGTTGCGGATGGCAAGGACAACTCATTCGCTGTCATGGGCGAGATCAATTCCAAGCAGGACCGTGTTGCGGCAATGGCTTTCTTGTCATCTGTAGTCTCAGGCGTATCTGGTGCGATCGCACAAGCTCAAACCAGCACGCAAACAAACCCGATGGGAGGGACAAGCACAGCGATTACTGGAGATAGTGCCAAATACCTTGCCGCAAGTGGTGCTGGTAATGCTGCATCGGTCGTAACTCAGTGGTATCTAAAGCACGCGGAAAACCTCCTACCTACGATCAACATCGGCTCTGGTCAAGATGTTTGGATCATCGTTCAGGACTCAGTTGCATTACCTAATTGGTACTTTCAGCGTACTAAGGGTGAAAACGGCGAAATGAGCTTCCTCAGTAACCTAATGAAATAAAGGAACCAATTATGAAAGCACTCTTAATAAGCGCAATTTTACTTTCGAGTGCGTGCGCGATGAACCGTGCACCCAGCGAAAATCTCCTTGAAAAGCGAGCTGACTATGAGGGTATCCATGAGATCGAAAGCTCTTTGCAAGCGGTCGATAACCCTCTTTTGGTTCCGATTCGTACCCAGCCAATTGTTGCTGATATCTGGGTGCATCCACATGAGCTAGCAAATGGAGACTATTTTCGCGGCGGTTGGATTCGCACCGTGGTCTCTAGATCCCAATGGCAGATGGAAGAAATTAACGAGGCCCTCCTAATCAAAGAGCCAGAGAAGAAAGAAAATCCAACATCTCTTAGCCCTCATTCATTGGAGAAACTATGAAACAGTTTTTGCACAATAGGGGGGTCTATACCAAGGCCCTCTTTGATCGCCCTGACTCTCTTTCGGAATTGCTACCCTATGATGAGTATCTGCCTGAGCATCAAGTTTTCTTGCTTAAAGATGGTTCTCTAGGTGCAGTTTTTGAGGTGGATTTAGTACCTCACGAGCCTCTGACTGAGAACCAAATCATAAAACTAGTCAGATCTACCAAAAACTGGTTTTCATTGCCCGAAAACTGTGCGCTGCAAATTTATTATGATTGTGCAACATACAGTAAATCAG
>CALBMD010000217.1 GCA_937896265.1 uncultured Pseudomonadota bacterium | reverse complement strand
GCCGGATAAATATTTAGGTTCTTATATTCAAAAAGAAACCCAAGCGGACATGCTCCTCTGGCAGGGGTCTTGCGTGGTTCATGAAGAATTTAAAGCCGAAAGTTTAAAAAAATTAAAAACCTGTCGGCGCAGCCGAAAAAAAAATAAGCGCTGTTGACACACAAAGTTTGCGTTTCGTTTTCGTTCTAATTTTCACGCAAAGTTTTACAAATGATTTCAGAAAGCAGCGAAATCTCCGTTTTGAAAATGCTTGAAAAATTCACGACAAAGTTGAGCAAGATTTTCAACAGCGCGATTTAAAAGTTCAGGTTTGCAATTACGGAAGTTCGTTTTTTTGCGGCTCGAAAATGCGTTTGGCTATAACGTGATGCGCATAGGCGAACGTTGCGGAACAGCGAGCAGCGTATGCTCCGCTAAGATAGATTTTTTACGTGAAAAACAAGCTTAAAGCCAACAAAATCAAGCAATGGCGCTTAGCAAGGGTTAGCAGTAGTTTTCTATTCTTTTAAGCCTTCTTCGATAGCGGCAAAGTCATGTTTAGGCAATTTTTCGGCCAAAAAGTCGTTAAGCTTGGGATAGTCGATTTTAAGTAAATAGAAGGCGTAGGCTCTCTCTAAGATTATCGCTATTGATAGGACGCTTAAGGCAACCAGCAGCCATAAGACCCATTCAGCCCCCAAAAGTGTCAATCCCAACATTGATTGCACTAAATTAAATCCACTCATAACGTGCTCCCCTCGCAAAAAATTGATCTCTATCGTAGCAAACTATTTTCGCTAAATTGGCTTAAGAACTCATTGAAGGTATAGCCGACGCTAAACATGAAGACATCAAGCCTTCGTGATTTTTTATCAGGGTCGTCTGCACTAGTTATGTTTATCTTATCAGCTATCATGTGTATCAGTTTCATCGAAAGTTGCCAGGAGATCTGGCGGTTGATTTTAATCACGGAACCAAAGGCGATACCCCCGGATTTTCCTAGCCATTTTCCTTTGACTTCATTGGCGTCTGAGTTTGAGTGAACAAGGTTATATTGTCCCCCTCCTGCAAGCAGGGAGAAAAAAAGTTGCTCCTTCAATCTAAGGCCTAGGGTTAGGCCTCCTAGTAGTAATGAGGCATTTTCTTCACCCACCTTCGGTAAGCTTTGACTGCCAGGGATATAGTTGCCATAAAGAGCAAGGTCAAATACTTGCTCAAAAGAGTAGCCTAAGGTGAAGCCAGGGCTAAGCCCGTGGTAATTAGGTGTTGGTTCATTTGTTCTGGGTCGCCAGGAAAAAATGCCCCAGTCTAAAGAGCCAGAGCCAAGCAACCCTGCTTGGCAAATATCGCTAGCTAGCAAGAAAAAAAAGCAGAAGGCGGGTTGGTAGAGTTGTTTCAAGTTGCTCCGCCTAAAGAGTCAATGACTTCTGCACTAATAGCATCGATAAGACGTCGCTCGTAAAGAGTCAGGCTCATAGCTCCAGAGCCATGGCGTGAAGACTCAGCGCGGAAAGTTTTTCCAGCCCTATAAAGGCAAACAAGATCCCAGACTTCGTAGGATCTAAGAAAAAGATCGCGGTCAACAATCTTTTCACTTTTAGAAATAAGCCAGCCAGCACCTGTTTGCTCAAATAAGAAGCCACGCTGGCCATGTGGTTTGGCGAAAAAATACCGTTGCCCTGGATAGATGCGACCACTTTCAAAAGACCAGCGCGGCCAAAGGCGCACTTCTGCGGCATTATGGCCGTACGGCTTTGCGATTTGGCGAGTTATCGCTTGTTGGATACGGCCAAAAACTTCATCAATGACCTGGGGGTCTATGAGCGGTTCTACACTTAGCAAGGGCTCTTTTGATGAGCCAGTTATTAGAATACGAGAGGTAGTTTTTTGAGCTCGCCAAGAAAATGGATTTAAATATCGTAACCACGATCCCTTTACTCTTGACAGTCCTTGCATAAAATAATACCTATATAGCTCGTTCTTGCGGGAGTAGCTCAGTTGGCTAGAGCGTCGCGTTGCCATCGCGAAGGTCGAGGGTTCGAATCCCTTTTCCCGCTCCATTTTTTCCACACCAAGTTTTAATTCCATCGGTATTTTCTTCTGTTTATTTCTACGAAAAAATTACCTAATATGACCGCTGTCGATTCGCTCAAAGCCCTTTGCTCCCTTTGTAGGACAACCCATGCTGGCCGATTTTGCGTATTTTCTGCTTTTGCTTTGTCTCTTCTCTAGTATCTATGGCGCGCTAGCCTCTTTTGCTGCCGCTAAATACCGTCACCTGCGTCTTTTTCGCTCAGCTAAAATGGCCAGCTTTGCCACCCTAGGCCTGGCATTATTAGCTGCTGGGTTGCTTTGGGGTCTGCTTTTAAGCAGAGATTTTAGTGTTGCTTATGTGCATAAGATATCAAGCAGTGATTTGCCATTTACTTATACTTTAGCTGCTTTCTGGGCGTCGTTAGAGGGCTCGCATTTTTTGTGGACGCTTCTGCTTGCCGTTTACACAGCAATAGCACAGGCAAGCTACGCAAAAGATAATGAAGTGATTATGCCCTATGTTTCAGGGACGCTGCAGGCTATTTTAGCCTGGATGTTTTATTTAGCGGTGTTTCATTCTGACCCTTTTGCGCCGCTTTTCCCCGCCCCCCTTGAAGGCAATGGATTAAATCCCTTATTGCAAAATCCTTATATGACCTTTCATCCCCCTTCTCTGTTCACAGGCTATACCTCATTAGCTATTCCTGCTGCCTATGGTGTTGCAGCCTTATTCTACGGTGATATCAATGAGGGTTGGCTCAAATCGGTGCGGCGCTGGACTCTTTATGCTTGGAGTTTTTTAACCGTCGGTATCTTTTTGGGGGGGCGCTGGGCCTATATTGAGTTGGGCTGGGCTGGTTATTGGGCTTGGGATCCTGTTGAAAATTCAAGCTTTCTGCCTTGGCTTTTATCGACAGCGCTTTTGCATTCTCTCTTGGTTCAAGACCGCTTGGGGCATTTAAAACGTTTGTCGATTGTGCTAGCCTTTTTTGCATTCTTTTTTAGCTTTTTTGGCACTTTTATTACCAGATCTGGTGTCATAAGTTCCGTGCATTCCTTTGCTCAGTCGCCCATTGGACCAAACTATTTGATTTTTTTGGGCGCTCTGATGGTCCTTTTTGTTTGTCTTTATGCTCTGCGGGCACAAGCCTTGCTGCCTGCTGATAGCGAAAAAGTGTGGGGTTTCTCGAAAGAATCAGCTCTGCTTATCACTCAGTTTTTGCTGTTATCTTTTGCCGCTATTGTCTTTATAGGCACGCTTTACCCTATTATCTCAGAATCTATTACAGGCCTGCGCTTTAATATCCAGGCTCCTTATTTCAACGCTTTTGCGCCATACCTGGGTCTTGCTTTCGTCTTGGCTATCGGGGTGGGTAATTTACTTTCTTATCAGTCTGGTAAGATTCGCGGTGGGGCAAAAGCCTATTTATGGTCATTGCTCTTGGCTATAGCGCCTACATTTGTCTTTGCTTACTTTGGCGAGCTATCGCGTTCGCAAGGGTTTGTTCTCGGGATCCAACTCCTAGGTATTTTTCTTTGCTTTTGGACGCTATTTTGCCTGCTCATTGATCTTTTGGTGCGTCTATCTTTTGTAAGGTGGCAGGTAAGTGGCTTTCTTTCGCGCAATGTCAGTTATCTTGGTTCGTTTTTAGCCCATATCGGCGTCTTGGTTGCTGTCTTAGGCTTTTTGGGTAATTATCGTGGCTTGGATAAGACAGTAACGCTAAAGCATGGTGAAAGTACCGAGCTTTTTGGTTATCGGTTTAGCTTTGATCGTGTAGAGACCCGTCATGTTGAGAATATGACTTTGTTTGAAGCTCCTCTTAGTGTGCACAAGGATGGCCAGTATATTCATACAGTGACGCCTGCTCGCGCTAAATATCCGACGAGCAAAGAGCTCTTTCATGAAGTTGGGCTTTATTCTGAGTTTTGGCATGATATTTATGGTGTGCTAGCCGATTTTGACAAAGAAGCTGGTAAATCAGCCACCTTTGAGTTGCATATCAATCCAACTGTGCGCTTAGTTTGGCTTTCACTTTATTTAATGGTTGGTGGTAGTCTACTTTGCCTACTTGATGGGTTGCGCGGGTTTCGGCGGAGGGAGTTATGATAGGCTTTTGCAGAGCAGCAAGGAAGGAAAAGACGGCCTTATTAGGGCTGATGCTTATGTTTTTTCTAAGCTACGCTATGCCTCTTGGGGCTATAACTCCTATCGAGATAAGTAAAGAACTAGAGGCACTATCTTCACAGAAGCAGGAACTATACCGAGAGCTAGCTGTTGATTTGCGTTGCCCAACCTGTACTGGTTTAAGTGTCTTGCAGTCAGACGCGCCATTTTCTCTGCAGATTCGCCAAGCAGTAATTGACAAGCTACGTGAAGATAAATCGCCGCGTGAGATTAAGCAGTTTTTTACCGATCGCTATGGCTTATGGATCTTAAGAACACCTCCTTCTGAGGGCTTTCATCTCTTGGCTTGGCTTGGGCCTTTGCTGATTGTATTTTTTGCTTTTCTTGGTTTATGGGCAAATTACTGGCGTCGCCAGTCTTCGGTTTCTTCGCAAGGAATTCGCTCTAAAGAGGCAATCCTAATCCAGATGGAAAGGGAGATTGGTCTTCTTAAAGAAGGAGTTTCATTGTGATCCTAGCTGCCTCAGTGCTTATTTTTTTAGCCTTCGCTGTTTTTGTGCTATCGCCATTTTTTGTTGGCCGTAGTGGCTTGCTTGAGACGGCTTCTGTCATTAATGATGTCGGTCTTTTAAAGCAGATGAAAGAAGAAATATTAGTTGCCTTTATCAAAGATGAAGCAGATTTTAATGGCAAGCATATCTCGAAGAGAGAATGGGCTCAGAGGCAGAAGTTTTTGTGCAACCGCTACATCGATATCGTGAGGAGGCTTGATTATCTTGCCTTTAGCCAGCATTAAATGTTTATTTTGTCTTTTAGTTTGGCTCTTTGGTTTAGCGCCTCTTTATGCCTTAGATAAAGAGATCAGCCTTGGACAGCGTCATATAGTGCTCCTTAATGCAGACCTGAAAACTATGTACGGCACTTATTTCTTTGCTGTCTCCAATAAAACAAAGGCTCCTTTGAAGTTTAAGACGCTTGTCATGCTTCCTGATAAAGTCACAGATTTCAATGCTCAAGATGGCTTGGAGCCAGGTGATTTAAAGCAGGATATTGATGGCAAGCTTTATGTAGAGAAAGAATTTCGACCTGGTTTGTCTTTGGTGGGAGTTGGCTTTAAAATCCCTATTGTTAAGTTTGGGCCAGACTATTTGCATTTTCGCACCCTATTTGCTCTTGAAGAATTAAGTGTCGCCGTGGCGGCTCGTAGTGGTTTGGTTCTCGAAAGTGCTGGGTTTGAAGTCGGTTTACCGGCAATGCTTGGCACAGGAGTTTATGAAGGAATTAGAAGTATAGGGGTGCTAGCTAAGGATGCCGACGTGAAAATTCGTTTAAGCGGTATCCCAAAGATGAGAGCCTGGCTTGAGATTGTTTTTGTCATCGCTGCCACTTTGTTTAGCGTGCTAGCGCTTTTTCTTGCGATAAGAACACAACGCAGTAGAACCGAGAAGTGAAATTTTTTGCAGTTTACCAATAAATCCAGAGGATCCGAGTTCGGCTGGGTGCAAGACGCGAGAAGGGCGAAACCGCATTGTACATATTGAGCATGAGGATTTTGCGACGACAGAGCAACGCTGCACACAACTAGAAATTCGGATCCGAGGTAGAAGTCAATGTTAGCTGTTTTAATACGCATCCTAAGTTTTGTCGCGATGGTTTATCTTTTTCATCGCTTATTGAAGGCTGTTTTTGCTCTGTTTACTGGCTCTCAGGTTACCAAGTCACAAAGTAGAGATAAACAAAAGATCATTGACGTTTGTCCTGATTGTGGTCATGTCCTAGCTCCTGGTCATAAGTGCTTTAAGGAACACTCCTAAAGCTTTTCATAAAACCGGATAGATAATAGGAGAAAAGATGAAGAAAATTTTTGCTGTTCTTGCTTTGTCATTTGGCATAATCCAAGCCGCGTTTGCCAGCCAAGTTTCAGATTATCCCTACTTACGCTATATAGCTACGCAGTCTGATGAACTCTTTAACTTGATGGCTGAGGCTAGTAAAAAAGAAAATGACCAATACACAGCTGAGGCTGTCACCGCTTCAGAGCAAATTTTTGAAAAATTTATGTCGGGCGAGTTTAATCTCGGCGTTGGCGGTAATTATAAGGAAGCGATTGATGGATCGCATTACGTAGTTCATTACATGATGGTTGCAGATCTTAGCAACGTTACTATTATCGGCGGTTCGTTCCATGGCCCGCAAGGCACCCCAAACGGGGTTGTGTATCGCGGGTATTCTTATCCTCCTAAAGACAAAGGAAAGTTAAACCATGGGATGGTCAACTATGCAATTGCACGTTTTCGTCAAGAGCTAGTCAGCCTCTTTACCAAAACACTAGTCAAAGCTCTTGTGTCAGAAGTTGGTAAAGCTATGGGATCAGCATCCTAACCCTGAGGAGTTGGCGAGGGCAAAGGTGAGGGTGTCGGTGTTGGAGAAGCGCTTGGGTCTTTGCCATTTGGACCAAAAGTAGCTTCCGTATAGCCTTGAAAGAAGTCATATTCTTTTTTGATATCATTGCTGGCAGCTACTAGTTTTTTCTGAGCATTTTCAACGAGCTGGTCTGTCTTCATCTTGATAATCTGTTCCGTGAGAATCTGCACCTTCGCACAAGCATCCTCTGATCCATAATTTTTACCTGAAAATGTTGGCTTTGTTTGATCTCTAATCGCGATAGTCGCAGCAAACACGATCATCGGTAAGCCTGCAGCAGCTAGGCTGCCAAAAATAGTGCCTGATAGCCCTGAGCGCAGAGTAGCTGGGATAAAAGACGGAGCTTTTACTTTCCTGATCAGAAGAGCGCGAGCCCCCAAGGCAACCCCACTAGCCCCGGCAGCAATAAGCATGTTCCATGTCGCTGTCATAGCTGTATTTTTGTCGTAAGCTAGAGACTGACAAGCAGCACCTTGTTCAGGTGAGTCTATAGGTGTGTTTTCTAGACACATCTTGGAGAAATATTCAGCGTCAGTTGCCCTTTGGCAAAAATCCTTTTGTCCTGCTAGCTGATCAGCAAGAGCATAGAGCTTGCCAACCACAGCATCATATTCGCCTTCTGCTGCATAAAGGTTACCTAATTTGTTAGCTAATACTGCAGAAGGAGAGTCCTGATAGGTAATAGAGGGCGTCAAGGCTAGCTTGTTGCCACATTCGTTTTTACCAGACTTGCTATACTCAGGTAGCACACAAGGCCTGATAATATAGAAAAACTTGCCATTTTTGGCACCGACGTCTTGGAATCTTTTCACAAGATAGAAGTTAGCAGCAATGGCGCAAAAACTTGTCATGCCAAAGGCATCTGTCCAAATTTGATCAGTATTGTCAGTGAGCTTTTTCTTATCTAAATCTTTGAGTCTATTTTCTAAATAAGGGCGATAATCATCACTGCAGCGCAATATCTGGGCATAATTAGCACCTTTTAGAGTCATGGTAAAAGAGGGTAGTTTAAAACTTGTACCAAAGGCTTCAGAGGCAACAGCTGTGGCTGAAACATCGATACTGGCGCTTGTGGCGTCTAGCAATTTTAAGCCAGTATTAGAATTGCGCTGTGAAGAGCTGGTTGTCATATCGTTTAGCTCTTTATTTCGCCTTTGTAGGCAACCTAAAGTTAGGCCAAAGGATAAAAAGACGATGTAGAGCTTGCTGTTCACGGGCTCTCCTGGCTACCAAATACTGAGTTTTTATAGGCGCTGTCTATGCTTTGGCGTCGCTCGTCCGTCTTAAGATAAAACTCTATAGAAGACGTAGCTAGGTTGTTGATTGTAGCGGCTGCTCGCGAGCAAGCGCATACGAGTTGTTGGTCTTGGGCAGTAGTTGTAGAAGGGTTTGCCTGCTTGAAAAGATTTCCCTCATAGCAGACTGGATTTGTGTCTTTGGGAATAGCTGGGCCTACTGCGCTGACTGTTTTGTCAATCGTGCTCATAAGCGAAATAACTTGCGTGCCAGCCCAAGCAGCACCACCAGCAGCAGCCCCTAACGCTAGCATGTTTAAAACACCGTAGGTAGCAGCCTGTCTTTTATTGATAGGTAGCCGATTAGTAGCTGATTCTTTGTATGATGTCGCTGCCTTAGCGGCAATTTTGCTAAGGGTGTTACTGGCAGCGGCAGAAGCCGGTTGGTAGAGTCTTTTTCCTAAAACATAGCCGCCATAACCTACGCCGACACCAGCAATGATGCCAACGGCAACTCCAGTTGTTTGAGCGCTACTTGCGACATTGCTTTTGGCTAAGTCGGTGAGCTCTTTTAACGCTTCTTGATGAGCAATTCGTGCTTGCTCTTTTGTTTGACACTGAGCTAGTTGGTTGTTCAAATCGATGGTATAGGCCTGTAGTTTGCGGCCTAACTGATAGATTTCATCTTCGAGCTTCTGTGCTTTTGCTAAGGCAGAAATTTCTCCCAGGCGGCGGAAATTTTGATTGGTGATATCGTTTGTTGCTGCAATTTGTCTGGAACAGTTAACGGTGGTTATGCCGCTTGCTCCTTCTATTCTAGTGGGATCAATGCAAGCTCTGATGTAATAACGAAAAGAACCATCAGGGGCTGTCATATCCTCAAATTGATAGCTGCTGTTGGAGCTTGCAACAAGGGTGCAATTGGAGTTATTGGAAGCAGCCTCCCAAAAGTTGTTACGAGCAAATATAGCTGCTTCCGTTTTCGCATCTTTAGCTGTCAAAGCTACCCAATCGATGAGCCTATCACCGCCATAAATTAAGGCATCTTTGTCGCAGCGGATGATTTGTACGTAGTCAGCAAGCTCAGGCAATGTAAAAATCACTGTCGGCGTCTGATAGTTTAAAAAATTTTGGAGGTTAGCGCGTACTTTATCGACGCGAAAGTCAATATCATCTAAACGCAGGATATTGACATTTGATCTTGTTTGGATGGCTTGAATAAGCCCTAATTCACCATTAGGGTTATCTTTTCCTCTCTTTTCATCGCGGGTGGTTTTGCAAGAAAAGAAAAAAGCGCAAAAAAGAAAAATCAGTACTTTTTTTGCCAATAGCTGCACGAGATAAAACCCTCTTGAATCCAAAAGTTTATCGGTGATTTCATAAAGCGCTTTAAACCCGTGAATTATGCTTTTTTGCTAAAGATCTGGATTTTATTCATAGCTTTCAGATAGAAGCATTAAGAGGTGTGTCTAAAGAATAACCTTGCCAGTTTTATTTCACAGCCTTTAGGTAGAAGCGCCATGGTGCCGGATAGCCCTCGATAGTCTTTGTGGCATCTTGCGGATCAAGAAATTCTGCTAAGCTATCAATGGGTGCCCATGCTGTGCGGCGTTGTTCAGCAGATAAAAGAGGGCCTTGGTAAAAACAAGTGATGTTGCGAAAACTAGCGCGATGTAGCCAGTTTTCTAGGGCACTAAGAGTTGGTAAAAACCACACACCTCTAGCTTTAGCATAACGGCCACGCGGCATCAGACAAACAGGATCTTCGCCAGCAATACCTTGGCAATCAATAAAGACTTCACCGCCAGTAACAAGACTTTGATGGATATCTTGCAGGATTTGTATTGGATTTGGGTGATGATAAAGGATGCCTAGGCATAGAACCTTGTCAAAATAACTAGGATAGCGAGGTAGCTCTGCTACACCCTGTAGCGTAAATTCCAAAGAGTCTATTTGGGCAAAGCGCTGCAGCAGTTGGTAATTGTAATAGTGCTTTTTATAAGGTTCAAAACCGACAACATGCCTTGGTTTTTGTGCTGCCATGCGAAACATGTAATAGCCATTGTTGCAGCCGATGTCAGCGATTTTTTGGTCATGCAGATTGCCAAGCTCAGGTGCCAATCTGTCCCACTTTTGATCTGAGCGCCATTCTGCGTCGATGAGGGTGCCAAAGATGTTAAAAGGACCCTTTTTCCATGGCACAAAGACTGCTAGGGCCTCTATTATTTTGGTCTTTTGCTCAGAGGAAAGCTCATCAGGATGACCGATTTCAACTATTGCTTGGTCAAGAACAAGGTGCTTAGTTTTAAATTCAGGTAGGCCCAGGAGGGCTTTTTTAAAGCGCTCTTCTAACAACAACTATTTTTTCCTCGCAATGATAGAGACAAAATTATTCCATTGCATGATTGGTTCGGCGCTAGCAAACCCGCATTCATGTAGCATTTGCAAAATTTCAGGAAGGCTAAAAGGCACTAAGACATTTTCTAAAGCTTCCTTCTTGCGAGCGATCTCAATTTTTGAATAACCAGCCTGTTCCTTAAAATTCTCATAAATGAAGGTGGCATTTTCTTGAAAAACAGGATCTTTAAATTTAATTTTTTCGCTTAAATACAAGATTCCCTGCGGTTTTAAGCCATCAAAAATTTTCTTAAGGATTAAAGGACGATCTAATACTTTGATGAACTGCAAGGTATAATTTAAGATCACCATAGCAGCATCATTTAAGACAACATTTTGCAGCTCACGGCATTCAAATTGAATGTCATAAGATGGTTGATTGAGTGAAGTAAGTTTTGAGTATGCTTTTTCAATCATAGCTTTGGAAGCATCGATGCCAATCAAAGAGCAGTTTCCCGCAAGGGCGCCTGCGATATGCATCAAAGTGGTGCCAGTTGAGCAACCAAGATCATAGATCTTTGGGTGATTGAAATTAAGAAGATAGGCCCATTCAAGAATGCTTTGATTGACCTCTTTATAAAGAGGTACAGAACGAGAGACCATATCGTCAAAGCAAGAAGCCACTTGCTCGTTAAAAGCAAAGGGCTTGGGATAAATCTTCTTCTGGAAAAGTTGATCTTTTTCACCCAGGAGAGTGAGGTGCTTAGGTTTAGTGCTTAATCGGTCCATAACTTTCTGTACTCACGGCTAAAGGCAGAGAAAATGCGTTCATTGTATGCAAAATACCTATCCAACTCTAGAAAAATTGCAGTTTTTAGTGTGCTTCTTTTGTTTCAGACTAAAAAAAGCTATGGGGAGCCTATAGTTTGGGCAAGTATCGAGCAATTTTCCAAGCCGGCACTTGTCCAAAGAACAGCAAGCAGAAGCGATCAGTTGTTGCGAAACCTTCTCTCAAATCAATCTGGAATCTGGAATTTTGAGCGTGTCATGTCTGTCAAACGCAAGCTTGGTGTGAGCCAGTTTCGTTGTCGAATTGCTCCTGGGACAGTTTTTGCCAACCTACGAGAGTTGAATGTTGCTGATGTGCAGTTTTCTTTTGAAATAGCAAAAGCTAAGACTGCTAATCGTCTCCGCGCGAACATTGAGGCAGCAAAAGAGCCCCTGGGATTTTTTATTACGACAAGCGAAGATCCAGATTATCTTATGAGCTTTTTAAAAGAGCTTTGGCTCGTCCCTGCAGCTAGTGAGTCAGTATTTGCGACAGAACCGCGAGGGCAAGCTTTTTACCTTGGGCCTTATTGGTTAAAAGAGTTTTCTTTGGGCGAGAAAGTAACCCTTGAGCGGCATCCAGGAGCAATATTTAATTTAGTGCCTTGGGAACTTGAAGTTTTACTTTTACCAACTTTGAATCAAATTAAAGCAAAGCTTACTAAGAATGAACTCGATCGAGTCCTTTTGTTTGATCATTTGGCTATGGCAAAGGAAATCAAACAATGGATAGCAAAAGAAAATTTGTCCTATCAGATAAAAATTGCGAAATCAACGCTTGCTGAAGGGCTTCTTTTTGCCAAAAAAACTAAACTTTTTGAGGACTATGATTTACGTCAACGGCTGATTCAAGCGATTGATCGCGGTGCTTTGAATCAAGAAGTGTTTGATGGCTTTGCCAGCTATGAAGAAATCGTTAAGGAGCCGCCCACCCGCTTGCCTATAAAGCAAAGACCTTTGCAGGTTTTTACCAATCAAGGAAGTGAGATTCGAGCCAAGCTTGCTCGCTTGATTATCAGAGACTGGCAACGTATTGGTGTGGAGGCGAAACTTATTCGTCTTCCAGATGCTGCTTTTTTTGAGTCACTGCGCAGTGAATCTTTTCAAGATATTGCTTTAGTTGCCTTTGATGAAGCTTCCTATGTTCCTTTAATGAGTAAACCATACTGGGTCTCACTGCTCAATCGACCAGATTTTTCTCTAGTCCGTAGCAATGGCAAAAGAGCAGCCTTCGAGTGGGATCTGCCAAAAAGCTTTAGTATTGATTGTGCGGTATATTAGCTTTAGGTCTTAGTGTTCGCTGTTATCCCAAAAGTAGTTACGAATTCCTGATACGCTACTCTCGGTACCCTTGCGGTAGAAATACTCTCCTTTATTTCTGAGCATACTAGGTAAATAAAGGGCAATTTTGACAAACTGATAAGTTATCACTGCTAGATCCTGATCTTGGTTCACCGGGTAATAAGCTGTGTAAGATACAGACCCACGGTAGTAGTTGTGGGGAGACTTTCCTAATTTTTTTGGGTCTTTTTCATCGGGTAGATAAGTTTTGTTTGATGTTGTAATAGCGATCATTGCGGCTAAACCCATATCAGGATCAAAAGAAGATATAAGAGCTTGGATTTCATCTGTTAAGTCAGTTTCTGGGTACCATTTTACGTGGCGTACTTCAGCATACACGTTACGTATGGTTAAAATGCTATAAACCAAAGGCCTGACCGCCCATGGAATTTGTAATTGAAAGTGAACCAACCAGTCATAATCTGTTGAAGCCTCGCTTGGAAAAATAAGTGTTTGATCAGAATTTGCTGCTTTGGCAAAGGCAGGATCTTTATAAAGATCAAACCCTCTTTTGAAATGATGAATAGTAGTATCTTTAATTAGATAAGCTTGTTTGGTGGCAATAAAAGTCTCATAGTCATCTTCTTGTAGCTCATGGCTGTTTAGCTGATCTATAGCGTATATTTTGGTCATTTCGGAGCTTTTTAAAAACTCTTCTTTGCTAAAGACACGGCCCCAAAGTTGTCCTGAGCCGCTATTTAAGATGTCTGGTTTGAGTTTGAAATTGATGCCACTTTCACCGCCGGTTTCATTTTCCGAAAAAAATTCAATTCCTTTTTTTTGCCCATTTGCTCCACTAAAAAAAGCTCCTAGCTCTTCACGAACATTTGCATGAAGCAAGTTAGCAGGCATAGTAATTGCTATGGCAATGGATATTAGAACAATGAGAGGCATGAGAGCTCCTTCAACTGTGAATGGCTCTTTAAACCATCACAGAAAAATAAGCTCCCAGCAATATCGACGTTCGACCACCAGATTGAAATCTAGGCTTGTGGATTTCTGTTGTTAAACACCTGAAAACTTGCTTTTTGATCCATCCCTTTGCAGTGGTAGGTACCGTTGATTCCTTCTTCGCTAAGGTGGCCAGTAAACAAACAGTTGAGAGGATCGTTTAGCTTGCGTAAAAGAAGGCTGCGACCGACATTTAATACTTCAAGATCAAAACTGTTTTCTTCACCATCAGCATCTTGAAAGTTGCATCGAAAAGATTTTTCTGATTCTTTTTGGCAGTTTGAAAGCACGCCATCATGCTTAGTAAAAAGCATAATACTGTCTGCGAGTTTTGGTTTGATGGTCGTTTTGCTTTCAGCATGCACAAAACCGCCGCTTAGAGCTGCAGAAGAGGCTAAGATTAATAAAGATTTTTTGAGAATTGAATAGGACATTGATCTAATAACCATGACAGACTCCTTGCAAAAAATTTTTGTTTGAACACTTCTTGCAAGCTAGCTGATTGGATCAGGTCGTTACAGCGACATGATTAAATAATTTTAGAATTTTTTTCGCGATGCGCCATTTCCATTTTCATTTGCCGCTTTAAGAATGAATAGATATTTTGATAAATAGATTTCCAAATACCTTCGTCGATTTCTTTATGGCTATTTAACACAATACGTTTGATATCTAGAGCCATGAGATGGTAATGATCAGGCTCTGTTTCGGCGCGGGATCTGCGGACAGAAGACCCTAGCTCTTTAAACCCAATCTTTTCTAAAACTGGTTTAATCTTGCGGCTTGCTTCTAGACTTAAAAAAGAATATTGAGCTTGCACTGCAATACGTACTATGTTTTGGACAAGAGGAATAAGCAGCTCAACCATACTACAATGCTCACTGATAAGAAAATCAATAATTTCAACAGTTCTTGGATAAGAGCCAGTCTTAATATTGTGATTGTCTAGTTCTAAAATTAGTGATTCTTCTTCCTTGTCAACAAAACTTAAAGTAAAACTGGCGGCCAGGTTTGGCCCTAGTTTGGCCAGGACATGCCGTCCAGGACGTTTGGCTTGTTGTTGGCTTTTTGAGAGAAGAGGCGCAAAATCACAGGGGATAAGATGCTGCTTTGGCCCAGTTGGCAAAGGTGTGTTTTGAAACGATAATGAAATGGCTTGTGATAAATCACCAATAGGAAAGCTATGCTTTCTCAGTGTAGCTGGTGTCGCATTTTCACCAAACATCACTAAGTATTGGCTCATTGCTTCAGAAAACGTTCTGTGATCGCCAAGATATTCAACAAAAATATGAACGCTACTTCCCTTGGAATTAAATTGCAAATCAGAGTTTTTTACTTCAACTGTGAATTGATTTTTTCCAGGAATACTAATCTGCAAAGTGAGTGGTCGATTTGGGAAAAGCGATTTACAGCGTGCAGAATAACTGAGTTCAAGCCCTTTCGCCGAAGCACCTTGGACATCGAAAATTACAACTTCATTAAAAAAAAATGGATCATAGCACCAAACCAAAGGTTTAATAGGTGCTTTAATAGCTACGTAGTCTTGGCCAATACTTTGGTGAAAGGATTCTTTGTCTTTGAAATGTTTTAAATCAAAGATGATGCCAAAGCGTTCATATTTTTTACCCTGCAGCGTTATTTCGGAAATATTAGCCAGGTGTGCTGGGATAGAAAAATCTGAAACACCAAGCTCAAAATCGATATTTAAGTTTAAAGAAGGAGACAGCCAAGTTGCTTGTTTAGGTGGTGCAATAACGGCAATTCCTTTAGAAGACATATCGATGATATCAACTTCTCTTGTTTTTGTTTTGTTTCGTAGGTAGCAGTGAATTTTCTCGCCGAGATAAATTTGTCTCCTTGATTCTTGCCGTTTTGGCAGCTGCAAACGGTCGATTTGCTCTATAAAGCTTTTAGAGTCAGAAGCATTCCATTTCTGTTCTTTTGGGCTAGCAGCCAAGTGATCTCCAAATTACAGAGACATACCTGTCTTGCGTATCGGCGATATTAGTAAAACCTTGAGTAATCGCAAACCATAACTTTGAATAGGGAATTAATGCATACAACTGACTGCAGATACTTGTATGCAAACAACTCCTTGACTTCAAAAAAAGGCTTTCACACAGTGATAATAAGATCAAAAAAAATTTTTGAGGAGCAAGCTATGGATTCTAGTCACCTAATCCTATTGCTGATGTTCATCACCTCCCTCTCTTGCGGGCCGCATCAAGGTAAAGAAAAATCCGAAGTCAGAGCTGAACCCCAGGTTAGTCAATCTTTTTTAACTTCAGCTGGGGCTGATGGACCAAGATCAACACGGCGAATAGCCATTTTGAAATCAGCGCTTGAAAAAGAGTTTTTGCTTCAAGGTTCTCTTGTTTTTTCTCTGCCAGTTAGCATGTTTAATGGTCTAAAGTCACGTGTTGTTGCTTTTCGTGAGTATGATGATGCTTTGTATATGCTTGAAACGAAAATGGCCATGTGGTTACATCAGATATTAAAGCAGACTTAATCTTGGCTAAATTTCCTATTATCGAGCGTAGTGAGCAGGCGATTTATTTTGATTTTAATCAAGGCATGTCAAAGCTTTTTGTTGCTGAGGACTGGCGAGCACTGGACTATCAATATCCAGAAGGGTTTGACTGGATCAGCCAAGATATAGGTGTTAGCTATATTGAGAGTGCTGAACTCAATAATAAAAATCAATTAGTGATCAAGCAAGTGGCGCAGATCCATCAGCAAAAGAAAGAAAGCTCTGTTGAAACGCCAGTTGAAATTGTCTACTACTTGAGCCCTTATGAAGGAAACTCTCTTTTTAATCCTACAGAGAATATTGATTTTGACCGCATGGGTTATTTTGCCGTAGCTCCTCGATTTAAAGATGATGATAGTCAGATAGAGCATGGGCTAGCGACGAAGTTTGATCACAATAAAGGCATCATTTACGGTATTTCAGCAAATACTCCAGAGCCTTATAAACAAGCTGTACGCGATGGTATTTTGTATTGGAATAAAGCTTTTGGTAAAAAAGTAATCGAAGTTATTGATTTGCCAGTTGGGATAAGTGCACCGAATTTTAACCACAATATTGTGCAATGGGTAGATTGGGATGATGCTAGTAGCGCTTATGCTGATGCGCAAATGGATCCACGTACTGGTGAAGTTTTGCATGCACAAGTGTTTTTAAGCAGCACTTTTGCTTTCTCGTCACAAATGAAAGCGAGAGAACTTTTACGTCGCCTTAAGACAGAAAGTGCTAAGAAAAACCATATTGGCGTCAGGCATCTTGGTACAAATCATCTCTGTGATCTTGATATCAATGAGCACCTTTCTAAAACATTAGAAAGCATCCTTTTGGCGCCTAATGTTGAAGCAAATAAGATGCTAAAATTGTCGCAAGATGTTGTGCGATCTGTTGTTGCTCATGAGATAGGTCATACCTTAGGTCTACGCCATAATTTTGCTGGCTCTCTTGCCGCAAACTATGCTCGTGCTGATCGTAATAAAAATATAGCATCTTATATTAAATCAGGATCAGCTCCTTTAGGTCTGGTTGTGTCTAGTTCTGTTATGGACTATATGCAAATGGAAGAAGACATGTTGGTTGGTGATCAAGTAGCTAAGCTTTCTCGTGCTCTAGCTTATGACGAAAAAGCTATAGGTCATCTGTATTTTGGCAAAAAGTATAAGACTAGCGATATACCTCTTTTTTGTACCGATTCTCATGTTGGTCAATATCTTGATTGTCAGCGATTTGATGTTGGTGCTAACTATGCTGAAGAGCTTCTCTATAGTAGTAAGGAGTTTTTAGAAAATATTCCCTTTATGCTACTCCATAGTTTTTTAGATATCAAATCTATAGGTAAGTCTGACTTGCCGCTTAAAGCTGGGGCTTTTAATCCAGCTTATGCGGCACTTGTTACGATAAAGCCTCGCTTTCTCGCTCTGCGAGCTCTTAAATCTGACGTTAAGATGCTCTCAGTAGAGAGAGAGCATAGTTATGTCTCAGAAGTGGAGAAAAATGATTTGCAGGTCGAGCAAAGATCTTTTATCCAGAATCAATTTAAAAATGCGGGAGGCATGGCGGCGTTCTTTGCTGCAATTAAAGAAGAGGATTTGAAAGCTTTAGAAAAAAAGTTTGGAGAACTTGTGCAGGGTGGCGCTTATGATAAAGGTGTTGGCATTGGCGGAAATTACCGCCTAACAGAAAGTGATAAAAAGGTTATGCTTGCGCAAGCTCAGAAATTTTTTGAGCAGTTTGGTCAAGCTCTCACCCGCATTGAAATTCAATCTTTAGCCCAAGTCCAAGGGCTTGAGCCAGGGGAACTTACGTTTGAGCTTGAAGAAATTTTTGGTACA
>CALBMD010000216.1 GCA_937896265.1 uncultured Pseudomonadota bacterium | reverse complement strand
AGAGATGCTCATTGTAGCTTCCATTACATCGTTTAAAATTAAGACTAAGGTATTTACTATTGATGATCTTTGGCAAACGGCGCTTCATACAGGTGTGCTAGCAGAGGCTTTAGCAACCAAATTTAATCCAGCTCTGCGAGCTGATGAGGTCTATTTGGCAGGCGCTTTAGCTAATATTGGCAAGATTGTTTCAGCATTATGCTTTCCAGAACAAACTGATCAGATTTATCAAAAAACTAAAAATAAAGAAAAGTCCATGAGTTGGCTAGAATCTGAGAAGATCTATGACAATGCTGATCATTGCATCTTAGGAGAAATAGGCTCTTCAATTTGGGGTCTGCCCAAGTATATTGGTGAAGTTGCTCGCTGGCACCATACTATACCTACAAAAACTGGCTTTAATAGGAATCAGGCAACAATCTCTGAGGTTGTTATGTTTGCTAACATTCTAACCCCTTGGTTTTGTTCAAAGATGAGTTCTCCCGATGAAAAATCTATTTTAGAGGTTGCTGGGCTCTTTGGTCTGAGCGAGGATCAGCTTGAAGATTTAGTGATAAGCTTACGCAAAATACCGATTGCTTCCTGATTTACTCAGCAAGAAGAAGACTCTTCCCAAATATAAGAGAATGCTGCTGATAGTATAGCCGTTTCTATTGCTACTACCCGAACATCTCCAATACCATAGGCAAATGGCATTTTTATAGAATTTCCAAGGCGCTTTTTATCTCCCAACATCGCTTGAATAAATTGGTTTTTATCTAGCTTCTGATCAAGCTTATGTGGCATGCCAAGGTTTGCTAAAAGCTCTGATATTTTTTTAGTAAGGTCAGGCGAGGCAAAGCCAAGATGGCAAGAAATCTTGGCTTCCAAAACTAACCCGATAGCAACGGCTATTCCATGAGGAAGTGTACCAAAGTTAAGGACTGTTTCTAGAGCATGAGCTATAGTATGGCCCAGGTTAAGCAAGGCTCGCTCACCATTTTCGTGAGGGTCACGAGCAACAATAGCTGATTTGACTGCTAGAGAAAGCTTAATTGCTTGCATAAAGGCGGCAAGGTTGTTTGCAGCCAGTTCTTTAGCGTGCTTTTTTAGCCAAGAAAATAGTCTTTGGTCAAGAATACTATGTTTGACGATCTCACCTAAACCGCATTGCAATTCTCTTTTGGGTAAAGAGGCTAGAACATTGCTATCGATAAAGACAAGAGACGGAGGCCAAAAAGCACCAACAAGATTTTTTCCTTGTTTAGTATTAACACCTGTTTTACCGCCTACTGCAGCATCTACCATAGCAAGAAGTGAGGTAGGGATAGCTACCCAGCGTAAGCCGCGTAGAAGTGTCGCTGCTACAAAACCAGCTAAATCAGTAGTGACACCTCCACCAAGCGCTAAAATCAAGGTTTGCCGATCTGGAACTGTTGCTAAGATTTGGTTAATGAGATCAAGATAGGTCTTTAGAGTTTTATACTTCTCGCCATCAGGTATTTCAAAACTAGTCGTTTGCAGAAAATGTTTTTTTAATGATTGCAAAACTATCTCAGCATAGAGAGGCTTAACGTTAGTGTTAGTAATTAAAATTACTCGTACTCGTTCTCCCTCTATGCCATTA
>CALBMD010000215.1 GCA_937896265.1 uncultured Pseudomonadota bacterium | reverse complement strand
TCCTCGCTACAAGATTTGCAACAGCTTCAACGGCGAAGGTTTGCTGGTAAAAGCTGGGGCGATAAATGGGTAAAACCTCCCCTCCAAGATTTTATGCGACATCATCGTTTAATTCCGCCCTCAATGTTCATCGAAAAAACGATGTCGGATAGAGATATCTTTGGTTATTTGGAGAATGTAGTGGCGCCAGATATCAACGCTGTCTTTGATCATAATAGCCCTTTTTAGAGGTGCTGAATGTCAAATGCGCTGATCTCAGTAAAATCCTGACGGAGTTCAAATCTGTCAAAACAAGCACGATGCTAACTTCGTGTTCGGCTCAGGACAGGTCTTTGGAGCTTTCACGCCAAAGACTAGTTAACTCGCTTTGCGAACCTTTAATTCTTCAGGACGGTTTTTTCCCAAGTTTTCATGCGCTTTAGTAAAATGGCCAGCGCAAATTGCTGCTAGCGTCGACAGATCCAAAGCAACACAGGCTGCCGCTATTACTTTACCTACATCATGTGCTGATGGGGGAGAATCGGGGAACATGATGTTCATGCACTCTTGTTGCCAAGGAAGATGAGTACCGCCTCCTACAGTGCCGACAATAAGAGATGGGAGGATAGAAGTCACTCGAACAAAATCCCCTTCATCAAATAAATATAAACCACCAACTGAAGATTCATGGACACAAGCAATATCTTGGCCTGTTGCAGTAAAAATCCCTGCAATGACATTCGAGAAGTTGATGTTGTACATCATCATACCGGCAAGAGAGCTACCTTGTTGGCCAACCTGATAGCCCTTAATTAATCGTTCCGCAGATACGCGTAAGACTCGCTCAATGATATCTTTCTTTAATAAAGTTTCAGTGGTGACTGAAAGGCCACGACCATTGATAAGATTTCCAAAACTGACTTTCTTATCACTAGATAAATTGCCTTCAATCATTTCAAAGCTAAACTCAAAAGGTGACTTTTCCTTAACAAGATTCATAATTGCCTGGGTAGCTGAAGTCACCATATTTTGACCTGCAGCCTTACCCGTTTCAAAATCTACCCGAATGTGAACAGTATTACCCACCAATTTCACGTTATAACCGATAAGCTTAGCGTGTTTGCTAGTTTTGCTAATCGTTGCTTCCAAAAGGTCACTAGATTTTTTGCTACTAAGCCATTCTTCAAAGGCAGCTGCTTCAGCTATATTTTTAAAAACAGCCACAGGAGACCGATGCATTCGACGATAGTTGATAAAAGTAGAAATGCCTCCTGATTCGGTAATAGCTTTCATACCTCTAGCAATCGAAGCTACAAGCGCTCCTTCGGTTGTAGCAATTGGTACATGCACGAGTTTACCATCAACTAGCAACGGGCCTGCCAAGCCAACGGGAATTTTCACCACACCAATAAAATTTTCGATATTGTTGCTAAATATTGTTGTATCGATTCGTTCATTATCTTCGGTAATGTTTTTTAATTGGGGGAATTTTTCCTCTATTTCTTTAATTTTTTTACGAGAACTCAGCAAAAAAGAATCGCCAGCTTTCATGAACTCTCCTTCTGCCACAGGACCTTCATTTAACAAGCTCTTATTCGAAGTTTTTAAAAAAAAAATTAAGGAGACAAGTAATGCCATGAAAATACGATGGTTTTATGGGTCCAAATTCAAAAACCCTGCCTTATCTACTCATGAAAATTTTCAGAAAAAAAAGAAGCGTGGGGAAGTTTTACAGCAATTTTCTTAATGTAATTTCGCATTCAAACGTCTAAGTTTAGACGCTATGTCATCTCTCCCTAATAAGAGATAAGAATCATTTTCTAGGATACGATCTTTCCAAAAAAGACCTCCTGGGAAAAAAGCTATTTCCTTATAACCAGGGACGGTTGTATAACCGATTCCTTTTTGCCCAATAATTACCAATTCTACTTGCTGCAAGACAACCTGAAGCGGATGATACCAGTAGTCTGAAGTAAAAGACCAATGCCAAAATGCCGGTAGGTTCCCTCTGTTGAGATTAACAAAAATATTCTGCTTAAAATAAGGCTCCAACGCACAGATGCTGAAATCTTGGCCAACTATTTGAAATCGCTGCAAACGCCACTTTTTGATATACTGCACAATATCAAATGCACCGGTATATTTTTCTTGATAATCATACTTATAGCTATTGTAGCTCCAAGTAAGATGAGGAAAAAAAAGCAGAAGAGCAGTTAAAATCATCAACCTTTGGTGATTCCTTTGCTTATCTTGCACAGGTTTATTGAAAGAAAGAACAAGAGCAAAAACCCAAATCAAAAAATAGCTGCCTTCATGCCAAACATTTCCATATTTCATACCAAAAAAAGCGCCTAGCGCAAAGATAGGCAAACAAAATTGCGCTAACACACCTCGCTGCCAAAACCAGAATAACGAGCTAATAATAACACTTGCAGCTAAAAACACATCCCCGCCAAAAGAACCTATCAGCATAGAACCAGCCTTACTCAAAGCAGGAAAAATTTTCCAATTAGTTTGAATTGCAAAATTGATGTCTTTAGGTGGTATGAGTTGAAAAACATTGAGCAATAAAACGGAGAAAATCACGCTTAAAATGCGCCAATAAAAAACCCATTTTTTCCAATCAATAACAAGAAGACAGCCTGCAATCAACATACCATGGATTGATACGTTAGCTAAAAGGAGCAAAGCAAAAGCATACAATTTAGGCTTTGCAAATCGAGATTCAAAAAAAACACCTATAACTAATAGTAAAGGAGCTAAGAGACAATAGCTTCTAGCTACAACTGAATATTGATAAGCAAAAAAGAAAGTAAAAGGCATTATCACGCGAAGAATAATAGGCAAAGATGTTCGAAAGATAAGCAAATAGACTGCTATCACACTAAAGAAGCCGCTGATAATATTTAGAATTTGATAAGGTAGACCTAGCTGCGCAGGAAGCATTAAAATAGCATGCCACAGAGACGGTGAGCCTTCATAACGGGCATAGCGCCAAAACAATTCTGGAAAACTGAGATCTCTAGCTAAAAGCCAAGCTTGTGCCTCATCAAACCAAGGCTCATGACAAGAAATCATCCAGAACACAAGCACTATATAAAAGAAAAAAGCGATGTGTTCTATCTTTTTTAGAAAATATTGCAAAGATTTTTCCTTTGCGATCTATTATTTTCTCACAATAGCATCTAAGCTATCACGATATCGATCAGAAGTAAGATACCAGTCGACAATTGAACGCAAAAAATAACCGATGTAACGTGTATAATCTGAAACAAAAGCAGGTGATATTTCTTTAGCCCTTAGCTCCTCAAATCGATCAAAAAGGTCGTTTGCTTCCGCTTCTGATTTGGCCACAACCTTTGATAAGGAAATTTTTTTCTCTTTAGCCTCATATAAAATAATATTGGGGTTATTCTGTGCTAAATCGCGTTCAAGACCAAAAAGATCATTGGTAAGAATGGAATGCTTCACTGCAATATCTTCAATTTCTTTAATGCTAGATGATTCCAATCGCATAGCCTGATCGTCTTTGATGCCTAAGCCCAAAGCCATGAGGTCAAAGCAAGGATAAACACCTACTGTCTTAAGCCTAATCTCTTTGATAAAATGCTCTACATCAATATTTTTAGGTTGAGATAAGGAAAATAAATTCTCTTTTTCGCAACCATCTACATACTCACCCAATCGCGAAAAAAACTTTTTTCTTAGATAAGGCATTTTGCCATAAGAATCCAAATCGTTGACGAGATCAGATAGCATTGTTTCAGTAAAACCATGCAGATTTTGCCCAGCCAAAATCTTTTTAGCATTGCTTAGAGCAAGGAATGTCGTTTTTTTCTCTGCGTTGTGTTCGATAAAATCATCAAAATAAAAATACCAAATCATCAACTTAGCGGCAACCATCACAATCTGTAAATCAAAATTCTTAAATTGAGTAGTAGCCAAAAAATCAAAGCGATGATTGAGAAAATTGTTTTCTACATCTAACTGGTTAAAAAAACTAAATTTTTTCATCCATCGCAGACACTTATCTTGAATTTGGTACTTACGGCCATCTTCCTCGACATAAGGGCCGAGCTTTAATGAGAAAATTGGTCTTTCACTACCAAGGTCAAGTTGCATAGAAACCGTTGTCGCTCTGGGGTCACATAAAATTTTCATGCCCACTCCAATCCCAAAAAATATGCTATATACTTAATGCAGCACAGCTAATTGTCGCAAGGCTATAAATGAATCATTTTAGTCACCGTTCTTCAATACTACACCGATTCTCTGCTCTTGGGACTAGTAGTGATTTTCCTGACCAGCTCAACAAGAGGATATACTTCAGTAACATTTGTGCTGCTGTATTTTTCTTAACTTGCTTTACTTGGATGATTATTTTTCTGCTTTATCAAATAAAGAAACTTGTTATTGCTATCGCTATAATTGGCTTGATTTATTTGACTATTCCTATTGCTAACGCTCTCAAAAAGATTCATCTTTCTCGCATGCTTTTTTTCATGAATCTTCTTTTATCAATGTCTTATTTTTGCTTTATCGACATTTATGTAACTATCTGTTATACGTTCGTCCCCATTTTGATTCCAATATTTTTTACCACCTCTGAAATCCGTGCTATTATAGCTGCTGCCTGTATGACATTAGCAAATATTATCCTTCTTCACTTTTTCCTTGTTTTTCCTTTGAACAGTATCTTCTACTATCCAGTTATCTTAACCTCTATGACACTTGTTTTTATCTCAGAATTGGTATTTGCTATGCGCAATACCAAAGTTGAAGAAAAACTACGTCGCGAATCTCTTGTGGTGCATGATTTAATCAAAGTTATGTCTCATGATCTTCGTAACTTCCTTTTTGTTGCTGGTACATCTACTCGCAAAGAACTACAAACTGCTGAAAGCGAAGAATCCAAAAAAAACCTTAAAAAGATTGAAAAGTCACTTAATCTTATGAATGAGCTAATCACTCAAGTTATCGAAATAGAAGCCTTACGCTCAGGTAAGCTAGAGCTAAATTTGCAGCCGGTAACGCTCACTAAAATATTTTCTGATGTTCACTTTGTCTTTGATACAAGACTAAAAGAAAAAAATATCAGCTTGCATATCGATTGCAGCCCCAATATCTGTATCATGGGTGACCCTAGTTCGTTACTTAATTGTGTTTTTAACAACTTGATCTCTAATGCCATTAAATTCTCCCC
>CALBMD010000214.1 GCA_937896265.1 uncultured Pseudomonadota bacterium | reverse complement strand
ACCTGCAGTTTAGTTCTATGATCCATACTTTGATCATTATGTTAGCTATACCATTTGGTGCTCTTGGAGTTGTTTTGTCTTTATATTTTTTTGATTCAACATTGTCCCTAAATTCTGGTTTAGGGATGATTTTGTTAAATGGGATTGCTTGTGGTAACTCGATACTTTTGGTGGAGAAGATTTTAGCTTTGCATAAAGCTGGGTTTAGTGTCATCTCAGCGATTGAACAAGGTATTTGTCTTAGAATTCGACCAATTCTGATAACCTCTATTGTCACAATTATGGGGATGTTGCCTATTGCTTTCGGGCTGGGTGAAGGTGGTAAGGTTTTGCAGCCTCTAGGTGTTGCAGTTTGTGGTGGCCTTTGGGTGTCACTAATCTGTACTTTATTTGTAGTTCCAGGGCTTGAATATCGTTATCTAAATCGAGTTCTAGCTAAGAGTAAGGCTCCTTCTAAAAAGAGCTGGTTTTGACTCTGAAGGAGAAGGGATTTTATTTTGACAAAATTGTTGCTGGCAGTGGTGTTGTTTAGTTTTGATCTTTGGTTGCTTGCTGACACAATAGGTCTGTCTGACTTTGAAGCAAGGGGCCTAGAAGAAGATCCGATGCAATCTGTTCAAGCTAGCCAAAACAAATTGTTAGCTGGTCGCGAGACAACTGCTCAAAGCCGTTATTTGCCAGAGATTTCCTTTGCTACAGGGACAAGGCAAACGCTTGGTGCTCCTAAAGAATATGAAACTAACCGCTACTATATGATAACTATCCGCAAAGATCTGCTGCAAATCCCTCAAGAGGCTTTAGCTACTGATCGGGTGCGTAATGAGCAGAATCTTCAAAAGCTTTCTGAACAGCTTTATGCTCAAGATAGAATTTTGCTTCTTAGAAAAGCTTATTTTGATCTTCAGTATGCTCAAGAAGCTGAGGCTTTTAATAAAGAGCAATTAAAGATTGCTCAGCAGGTTATGGAACTTAATCAAGTAAGAGCTGTAAAAGGCCTGTCCTCAGAGCTTGAACTTGCTCGAGCTAAGGCAAGTTTTCTCAAACAAAAAACAGCTTTTGAAGAAAGTGGTAAAAACCTTGAAGTAGCTTTAGATCACGTGCATTTTATGATTCCAAGCCTGAAGGGGCGAAATCTCATGCATCTTGTGCCGCTTGTCATTAAGCCAGAAGCTCTTGCATCTCTTCCTAGGTTTAGCAGACCAAAACAGAAGGAAGAAGTCTATCGAGCCCAAAGTCAGGATATCTTGCTACAGAAAAGATCTCTTGATGAACGCTGGCTACCTAGTATTGATTTGTCAGTTGAGCGTGGCACCTTGGAGAAAACTGTGCTTGTTGCTGGTGCTAGTTGGCGTCTACCGGTGAGCCGATTTTATGAAAGACAAGATTTAGAAAATCAATTGCAAGTTTTGTCAGAACAAGATCGGCTTACAAAATATAATGAAGAGCATGGTTATCAAAGCGCTTTAAAAGCAGCACAAATTCTTTGGAAAAAGTATCAAGATCAAGCGGCGGTAGTGAGTACAAACGAGATCATCATCAAACAAAGCTTTCGTGATTATAATAACGGCAGGCTTAGTTTGCTTGTCTATGTGCAGGACTTTCAGGCCGGTTTATTTGAAAAAACTATGCTACTACAGCTTAAACATGATTTGCTGAGCCAGCTAGCTACTATTTCTCAGTTGCAAGCTAATCCTCAGCTATTTCATAGCTGGCTGAAATAGCTCGGAGCCCTGATCCAAATTCCTGTGCTGCGACGCGAAGCTAGTCCCTTGCAAGCATTGCTTGTTGTGTGAAATCCTCATGTACGATGTACACTGCGGTTTCGCTCCTTCTTGCGCCTTGCACCCAACCGAACTTCGAATCCTTTGAATTTATTGGTAACTTTCAAAAAATTTCACTTCTCGGTTCGGGGTTGTCTTCGTGCTATATTAGGGTTTATGATTTTTGCCAAGCCAGCTTAACCGAAAAGGCGCAAAACGGCTTTGGATGAGTGCTTTTAGTAAGTTTAGACGAGTCAGTGGTTCTAAGTGGCCTTGAAAAAATGCAGTGACTGCTTCTTTGTTCTCCTGCATTAAAACCATCTCAAAATAAATGCGTTTTTCATGCAATAGGACGCGAAACCTGTAGATTCCTTCAAGATCGTTAAAAGGCGAAAGGAAGAATTCTTTTTTGTGTTCACTACTAAACTCCCCGGGGTGTTTAGCATGATTTTCAAGAAAGTAGTGATGCCGCTTGCCCTTGCTTGCTACTTCTACTAAACAATAAGGGATATGGCCATCTCGCATCATGAGATAAAGAGTAGCTGGATTGTAGGAGCAACCTAAGATTTTGGGTGCTGTGAGAGTGATGATATCGAATGTTTCTTGCACCCCATGTTTTTGCGCGATTTTGTGTACCTCTGTTGCCTCTACGTGGCAAAGAGCTAATTTACTGCCAAAAAGTGGGGCAAGACTTGGTAGCGGGTGGTTTTGGTAAAGGCCTAAAATGACATAGGGGTAGGATTGTTCTTGTTCAATAGGCGCATGCTGCTTGTAGTGGACTTTCCCTAGTGCGACGTAATGATCTTTCATGGCCTCTCCCAAGGTGGTGTGGCTTCTTGATTGAAAAATTCGAAATTTTTTAGTAGCTTTTCTGTTCTTATATTCTATCAGAAGGATAGCGAATTTTGCAGGGACTTGCATGAGCAAAGTAAAAAATCAACTCTATCGGGTTCGCTTCCAAAATAAGGAAGATTCGAAGATATTTGAGGTAGTAGTCCGTTCCGTGGAATCCAGTGAATTCCTAGGCTTGGTCATGTTAAGCGAGTTTGTTTTTTCAGATCAAACAAAACAAGTGATTCTTCCTGCAGAAGATGAGGCTAGAAAGCGCTTTTCAAAAATCAATCGGTTGCATATTCCTTATCATAGTCTGATTTTTATCGAAGAGTTTGACCAGGAGTCGATTGATTTCAGAAACTTGCCTTTTATTAAAGAAGTGCAGCCTAATGCCGACTCGAACGCAGAACCCTCAAAGGTTTAGCTTTTGAGAAGTTCACGAGATCGCCGTAAGTTAACTCGATGGAACTTCTCCTCCCATCTAAAGCAAGAATAGCTCGGTCACAATGATTTTCGATGCTAATAGGCTTTTTGTTTAAATCGACAAGGCCGTGGGTAAGTTTTGCTTTTACAGCGCCTGGAGCGGTGTAGAGTTCTCTCACCCAGTACTGGCTATGGGTGTCATTTAAATCCATTACCTTGCCGCCGGCGGCAGAGATAGCGGCTGTGCTGCCAGCAGCTGTCGACAGCCAAAGGCCACTTGATTTGTGATCTTCAGTAATATCGCCAACTCGCAGGCGATAGCGACTCGTGCCAGCTGGATTAGCATTGGTATAAAGGAAATCATTGAGCACAGGCCCGGTTGATAGACGACCTCCGTTGCTTGTGAAATGAACTTCTGCTTGCAAGCGAGTGAGGGGCGTAACTTTTAGTTTGTTGTTAGCTAACTGATCAACCATATCGACAATTTGCTCCTCGCTGAAGGAGCAAAGATGCCCAACGCTCATCGGCGAGGATTTAAGGCCTAAGATTGGCACATCCTCTGCATTGATGTGATGGCTAGCTTCAAGCAAAGTGCCATCGCCACCGACGGTGACTACCGCGTCAACATCACCAAGATCGGGCCAAAAAAGGCCGCGACGGACAATAACATATTGGATGCCATAGCGTTCCAGCTCACTTAAGAGGGTGGTTCGGCTTTGATAGTGATGGTCATGGTCCATCGTCAGCTTTTGCAAATGGTCGGTAGAAAGCGAACCCTTAGAAATCTTAGATTTGACCGCTTCACCGTAAACGTTTAGGTTTGTTGTTTTGCAAGAAACCAGGACTTTCAATTGGCACCCTCGTTTGTTTGTTGGTCTAAAGCGAGATAAGCAGGGTTTCGGTAAATACGGTTTTGAGCTTCAAACTCCTTCACAGCCCTGTTCTCATAGGCGGCAAAGTTGGTGTAAGCTTCAGAAAACATCGAGCTTGTCGCCATTTGCTTCATTTTTTCATCAGATAAATCTTCTTGTTTCGGGTTTTGAACTTCAAGGAGACGTACAATATAGTAGCTTCGTTCTACCTTGATAACTTTGTCATGAGTTTCTTTTGTTTGTGGGTTAAGATTTGTGATGATGTCAAGGAGTTCGGTGCTTGAACCAATGCCTGGGATATTGCGAGCGCCAACTTGAAAGGTGCCAGTCTGCTTCCACTCGACTTTTTGTTCAGCTAAAAACTTTGCAAGAGACTCGTCGCCTTCCATGATAAGTGAAAGAGCTCTCTCAGCATTTTTTTGTGTGATTTCTGGGGCTTTTTCTCTTTTTAGCAGCTTTTGAATGATTTCATCTTTGGCCTCAGCAAAAGTCGTGTTGATCGCTTCTTTTTTATCTAAGACTTCAATGATGTGAAAGCCGAATGGTGTTTCTACTACGCCAGAGATCTCATTTTTCTTCAGGGCAAAGGCTGCGTCGCTAAAGGGCTTAACCATCGCCTCGCGAGTAAAGTAACCAAGCTCACCTGCTGTCTCTTTGCCGTTTGGCTCGTCTGTCTTGGCCCTAGCAACAGCCTCGAACTTAGCGCCTGGGGCCGTTACTTCTTTGTGAATGTCTTCGGCCAGCTTTTTAGCTTGCTCTTTGCTGCGTTCTACTGAGGTAGTAGCAGATTGTGCTCCTTGGTAGCTAATTAGGATATGGCGAGCTTTCACTTGTTCAGGCTTTTGATAGTCGCTGGTGTGAGAGTCGTACCAACCCTTGACCTTAGCTTCATTTCCTTCCTTAGCAAGATAACTCTTCATTTCATCTTGGCTAAAAGTCAGGTTGTTGTTATTTGGATCAAACTTCAGGTATTCAAGGTTAAACTTAGTCTCGGAGATTTTGTAATCTAAGCGGGTAGCTTCTTTTGATACAAAAGCTGTCTTCATGATAAATTCACGCAGTTTCTGCACAGAAAGAAACCGGCGCTGATCATTCATGAGCATAGCTTCTGACATATGGTTAGCACGCAGAGCTTGTTGGAACTTCTCGTCAGAAAAATTACCCTTTTCGTCACCAAAGTCAATTTGGCTAGTCAGGGATCTGGCCACCTCAATATCAGCAGCTTTAAGCCCAAGCTCTTCAGCTTTTACATAGAGAACACGATCCTTAACCAATTGATCAAACGTTAACGCAG
>CALBMD010000213.1 GCA_937896265.1 uncultured Pseudomonadota bacterium | reverse complement strand
AAGGGGGCTTTCACCAATTAAAGTCATTGCCTTGTTTCCAGATCTTCTATGTTAGAGGCCAAATCAAAAAGCCAAATGGGACCAAAGGAATTTTCCTGATTTACATAGAGTTTTTTATCCTTCACCAATTGCAAAAAAGCAAGGATGTAGACAACTAGCTCATAACGTGATGTTAAGGCGCCACATAAGCGTTGAAAAAGCACGAATTTATTCTCTTCAACTAACGCCAAAATTTTTTCCATGACTTCATCAATCAGCACAGAATCTTTTAGTGCCGTAACCCGTGTCGGTCGTCTTTCAGTAAGAGTGCTTAAAAGTTGCTCATAAAGAATCACCAGCGTGTGCTTGTCGCCTCGAATCGGGGTTTCAGCATCTTTTAGCTCCTCAAGATAAAATCTATGAAGTTTATTGCCGTAGGTCTTTTGGCTGGAAGCTAGACTATCTATATAGATGGCGGCTTGTCGAAACATCTCGTAGTTCAAAAGGCGCTTTTGCAAATCTCCTTGCAAATCTTCAGCGTCCTCGTCAGCAAGAAGTCCTTCTGGGTTATGGGCATCTTTTTCAGCCGGCAATAGGCTTCTTGTCTTAATTTCAACAAGAGAAGCAGCCATCGCCACAAATCCAGCTGCCTCTTTTAAATGACGAAATTGCACAAGCCGCAAATATCTCAGGTATTGGCTAGTAAGCACAAAGATATCAATTTCAAAGATATTAAGCTCATGGGCCTTGATTAAATGCAAAAGCAAATCAAGAGGCCCCTCAAACTGGTCCAATTTCAAAAAAAAAGCGTCGCTCATACCCTATCCTGCCTAACCTTAGCATTTAGCATATACAAAAAAGCCGCTTTTTCAAATCAGTTAAACGCGTCTAGCTTCAATTTACGCTCTATGATAAGGTTTAAAAAAACTTGAATTTTTGGAGTATTGTCTTGGCTAAACGAAACCATTGTGTCGCGTTTATCCTGGGGTTAGCCATCTTCGGGCAACAGGGCTTTGGCTTATCAAACTATGACCCCCGCCTTTTAGAGAGGGGTTTTAAAAAAATAGACCATGTTTCTCGGACAAATTTCAACGATTTTGTGCTAGCGGATTCGAAAAAAAGTCAAGCGATCGATATGCTTTGCAGTCACCTGAAAATAAAATTCAAAGCCCTAGGCTGGGATGAAGATCCTTGCGGGGTTGTCAAGTGGCAAGCTGATTTGACAACCCGCCAAGGAAACCCCCTGCTTTATGCCGTCTTCGGCGAGGGTAACGAAGTGACTCTCTTTTTAGGGGGTGTACACCCCGATGAATTAACTCCCATCCATCTTACCTTCAAATTTGCCCGCTTTCTTAATGAGAATCGCTCCTCGTTTCAAGCTAAACACTCTAAAATAGTCGTTGCCCCACTTATCAACCCTGATGGCTTTATCAAACAAAGTCCAACTAGATCTAATGGTCAGGTAGATGTAAATAGAAATTTTTTCACCCTTGATTGGTATCACAGAGCTCAAAACGAATGGGTTACCAAAGGAGCATCTAAAGATCGATACTTTCCCGGCTATTTTCCTAACACAGAAATCGAAACAATATTCCAAATTCAGCTCTTAGACATCTATGAACCTGATAGAATATTTTCTGTGCATGCCCCACTTGGCTTTTATGACTATGATGGACCAGGAGATCAAAAGCCAATCCGCTTATCTTCTAATGAAAAGCAAGCAAAACAACTTGTCTATGAAGTCTCTAGAAAAAGTGAGAATTACCGCATTGTTGATTATTCTTTTTTCCCGGGTTCTTTGGGCAATTTTGCTGGCAACGAGAGAAATTTACCAACTATCACACTCGAGCTTGAGACTACCAAACCAAACTTGGTTGATAGTTATTGGAAAAAGTTTTTACCTGCATTGATGCAAGCAATTACCTATTCGTTTAAAAAACGCGAATATTTGCAAATAAAAGCACCAAAGTTTTACCGCGATTTTTATGCTATCGAGGCGACAAAAAGTTCTTAGCGGTTGTTTTTATCAACTAAGAAGCTACGAAGAGAAATAGGATATGGGCATGAAGTAATTTTACTATTTGGCTCTGGCAAAGCATTTATCCAAAAAGACCAACTATAATAACCTTCGCCAAGACCAACCGTAGAAAAAAGAAACCCTGCATGCCTGGCTTTACCGAAGCTTGTAAGTCCCCAACCTGAAACTTGGTTAAATTTCTCTATATCATCAACAAAAATCGGATAAAATCCAGATGCCACTAGCTCTTTATCTAAACGAAAGCTCATAACTAAAGGGCTTGGTTTTGTTAAGCCAAAAGAAAAATCACAGTATTTTTTTTGGCAAAACTTGGCGATTACATCTTTATTATTAGCTTCTTTTGTAAAGGTCGCAGCAGAAAATTCAGGCATAGAAACCGTCATTTCTTCTTGGAATTTTTCAGCTAAAGCCCAGTGATAGAGAAGACCGCTTGTCGGATGCAGATACTTTTTAGCATCAACAGGAAAATATAAAACCATAGGTAGATAAACCGAATCGTTATAAAAGCTGACATCAGTAGATAGAGATAAATTGATTTTAAAAAATAGCATTTTTAAGAAAAAGGATAGGTTGGTATTAACCCCAACATCGCCACCAGCCATGGTGACAATCTTAGACTGAATCTCTCTTGGGCCAAATAGCACAGAAAAAAAGCCCTTCACATCAGCAAAAATAGCCATATTTGAAAAAAAAGCTGCTAAAGCTCGCTTTTTTCCTTCACCTAAAGCAATTTGATCAAAAAGCAGTTGATTATTCTTATTAAATTGAAACGAATAGTTTGGACTAAAAAGAATATTATCCTCTTTTGAAAACAAAGGCGCTTGCCTTTTGATACCTTTGCTATCAAAAGCTTCATGACAAAAAATAAGATAATTAGCTTGTTTTTGATCTAGATAGTCTATGATTTCATAAACCACGCTTGCCTTACAGGGAAAATCTAAGTAATCAGGTTTTTTTCGACCAAAGGAGTTGGCGCTAAACACCAATCTATCGTTTTCTCCGATTTTTTTTGAGACCTCTTTCTCCTTAGGAAAAGAAATCCCCCCGTTTTCATCTAATTGATCGATCTGAAATGGCTCTTCCTGCCACACAAAGCCACTTCTAATTGAAAATAGCTTTATCTTTGCTGTCTCTTGCCCTTTTAAAAGCGGCAGATCAAGGCTTGGAAAAAGAAAAATGGGACAACTCAAAAGAACGCTGGGCAGGCAAAAGCCAAGAACTGCTGCTAACGCGCTGATATTTCCCCACATTTTACCTCTAAAATCCACCTTGCGATCCACAAAGATTCTGTTAAACTGGCCCGTTAAAAGACCAATAGCAATGAAGTAGTCCTATGACCAAACAAAATGGTGAAAATTCAAATCCTATCTCTATCTTACCCGAACTAAATTTAGAACAATTTACGTTTGACGTACCCCCTTCCTTGATAGCTCAAAAACCTTTAACAAATAGGGTGGATAGCCGTTTATTAGTTAGAAACAATGACAGCTCACTTCACCACAGCCATGTAAAAGATTTGCCGCAGTTACTGCCACAAGGAAGCTTACTTGTACTAAACCAAAGTGCAGTTTTTCCAAGTCGCATTAAGTGGCAGGATGAAAAAGGCAAAAATTTTGAGCTCTTCCTGTTAGCCCCGCCACGAGCAGGAGAAACATCTAAAAGCTCTTTGGCTTTAGCCCTTGGCAGGCCGATGGCCAAAATCTATGAGAAGCAAAAGGTATCTTTACAAGATGGCATGGAAGTAGTTATTCGCTCTTTTCACCAAACCCCATTTGCCCATCTTGAAATAGAGTTCATGAGCTCACCTAAGGAGGTGGAACATTGGCTAACAAGCCACGCGCTAGTTCCTCTACCACCTTATATTAAGCGTGAGCAAGCCTTACCATATCTAAAAAGCCCTGATAGATTAAGCTATCAAACAGTCTATTCCCAAGAACAAGGTTCTGTCGCTGCCCCAACAGCTGGTTTACACTTTTCAAAAGAGCTGTTAGCAGAACTTTCAAAAGCAGGTATCGAAACAGCCTACCTCACGCTGCATGTTGGAGCCCAAACTTTTCAACCAATTCGCGTAAGTAATATCAAAGATCATGGTATGCATGAAGAGGCATACAAAATAGCTAAAAGCGAGCTATTTAAGATTTTAAAAGCAAAACAAGAAGGCCGCAAAATCATTGTTGTCGGAACGACCTCGCTTCGCACTTTAGAAAGTCTTTTTATCTTAAGCAAAGAAAAAAGCTGCCCTATCGAAGATCTTGCAGATATGTGGCATCACACCCGCTTATTTATTCATCCCCAAGCAAATCTCTACCAACCATATTTTGGTGATGCCTTGATGACTAATTTCCATCAGTCGCAATCAACGCTTTTTGTGCTGGTTTGCGCCCTTATAGGCATAGAAGAGGCACATAAGTTATATAAAACCGCTATTGAACAAAGCTACCCTTTTCACAGCTATGGTGCTGCTAGCTTGCTTTGGCTACCCAAAGTTTAGCGCTTTTTTTCAATAACAGCTAACAACAGCTCTAACTCTACCACTTTTTGCTCAAGCTCACTTATCTTTAGTTCCTTTGCCTGCAACTCATGCTGAAGAGAGAAAATTTCAGCTTGATTTTTTGCTTTTAAAGTCGCTTCAAAATGTGACAAAGCTTCTAAAGAACGCATACAAAATTCAAGAAGTTTTCTTGCATCGGCGGTAATTGTATTCGTATTTTCAAAAGGCAACTGGATTTCTTTCGGCAACTCAAAAGGATCTTGCGCCTGATAAAACGCTTCCTGCTCCGACGAGCTCACAGAAGAAACTGCGGCGTTAGCAAAAACTCGCTGGGCAAAACTCTGTTCCCTAAAAGGACCAGCCTGCAAATGCGTGCTTTGGTTGCCATTACTGTTTTTCTCTAGAGAATTGTGCCACTGGGTGTCCTGGTCCTTTATTGCCTGAATGTAATATTTACCTTCTTTTAAAACAGCCTTAAGTCGTCCAGTCTTAATGCGACGTCTTACTGTCATATCTGATAGGTTGTGATGCCTAGCAAATTGCGAAATAGAGTACCACTGGCCATCCATGAAAACCCCTTTTTGCATTTGACTGCTAGATAAGAGTCTAACAAGGAAGTGGTTCCGCCAGCAGATTCAGGTTTTGCCCTGCAAAACAAGCCTATTTGCTGCGCAAAGCGCCCCTCTCTATAGGGTCTGCCAAGGTCTATAAAGGCTTTGAGCCTATTTTTTTGCCTCGCTCACGCCAGACTGGATGATTAAATCGACATTGATTTCATCTTCTTTGACAAAGACAACAAATTTCAACCCTTGATGGCCTGGGTTTTCAATAAGAAGAGCTGCAACTTTATTTTCGACAAGTACTTCTAGTTTTCGCTTGAGCGGTCTGGCGCCATAATGAGCTACATCAAAGTTTTTGATAAACAGATCTTTGGCTTCTTCAGTAAACGAGAGCTCTACTCCTAAAACCGATAGCCGTTGTTGTAAGTCATCAATCAAAAGATCAAGAACATTTTTTAGCTCTTTTTCACCCAATCGATTGAAAATGACAACCTCATCTAAACGATTTATAAATTCTGGCCGCAGAAACTTGCGTACCTCATTCATAATCTCGCGATGATCTTCACCTAAATCTATCTTTGATTCTTTAGCTGCAATACCAAGCTTCTTTTTTCTCTCCGAGAGGATATGCGATCCAAGGTTAGAGGTACCAATAATAATACAGTTGCGAAAGCTAACTCGCTGACCCTCTGCATCGGTTAACCAACCTTCATCTAAGAGCGGTAAAAGGACATTGTAAACATCAGGATGAGCTTTTTCAAACTCATCAAATAGTACTATAGAATAAGGCTGATGTTTCACCTTTTCAGTAAGTTGCCCCCCTTCGCCATAGCCAATATAACCCGGAGGAGAACCAATCAATTTAGAAACATCATGGCGTTCCATGTATTCTGACATATCAAGTCTAATGATCTTACTTTCATCATCAAGGATGTTTTCAGCTAAAGCCTTTGCTAGCTCTGTTTTACCAACACCTGTTGGCCCTAAAAACAAAAAGGACGCAATAGGTTTGTCTACGCGTCTAAGACCTGAACGATTTCTTCTTATGGCATTAGCAACAAGCTCTAAAACATGATCTTGACCAATGACCCGTTGTCTAAGCAAGTCCTCAAGATGCATTAATTTATCAGCCTCTTCAGCAATCATTTTAACAGCAGGAATACCTGTAAGCTTACTGACAATCGCTGCAATGTCTTGCTCAGTGACTAATCTTTCTTCATTTTTGTGGTTTTTTAAAAACTCGTCTCGTTTTAATTTTAACTCATCTTCAATATGAGCAATTTCCATTTGAAAATGCGCCATGCGCTCAAAGTCTTGCGCATTAAATGCCTTAATTTTTTCTGCTTCTAAATCCTGTTTTTTACTCTCTAGTTTGCGCACTTTTGGTGGTGTATAAACTACTTTAATTCTTTTAGCAGCACCTGCTTCATCAATAAGATCGATCGCCTTATCAGGCAGGCATCTAGACTCTATATATTTATGCGACAAATTGACAGCTTGCTCAATAGCTTGGTGCTCATAGGCAATTTCATGATGGCGTTCATAGCTCTCTTTTAAACCACGTAAAATTAATGTCGCACTTTGTATGCTTGGCTCAACAAGCTTCACTAATTGGAAACGAAGATCGGAAG
>CALBMD010000212.1 GCA_937896265.1 uncultured Pseudomonadota bacterium | reverse complement strand
GGTTGCGGCAAATTTGTTGTCACTTGGGCTTATTGCCTAATCAAAATGCTGTCTCTTCTTCGAAGCTTGATTTGATTATGTTGGAACTTACCAATGCCTTAGCAGGTGGCTCGAAGGTGTTGATCTTTTCTCAGTGGACATCCTTTCTTGATATTATTGGAGAAAAGTTAGCATCGGAATCTTTAGCTTTCTTGCGTATTGATGGCTCAACAACCAACCGTCAGGAGATCGTTGAACGTTTTCAGCAAGACCCAGAACCTAAGATTCTTCTCTTGTCGCTAAAGGCTGCAGGTGTAGGATTAAACCTCACAGCAGCCGATCATGTCTTTATCGTTGATCCCTGGTGGAACCCAGCTGTTGAAGAGCAGGCTGCTGATCGGGCTCACCGAATTGGTCAAGATAAGCCGGTGTTTGTCCGTCGTTTTGTTGCTAAGGATACAGTCGAAGAACGCATTCTGCTCTTACAAGAACACAAGCGGCAGCTTAAAGATAGCTTGGTGGCAGGCGCCAGTGGTGGCGCTTCTTTGACAAGAGACGATCTGTTGTCGCTGTTTGCTTAATGAGATAGTGAGCAAGCCAAAAAATTTTTGCGTTTTATGCCTTAATTTCCCCATTTTTTACATGATTAAAAAGGTTATCTGTTAAAAACCTTGAAACCGTTTGGGTGAGAAGATTTCGGGTAGCTTCTCACAGCGACCGGAGGCAATGAGTTCAGCTAGGCAGTGGCCAGCGTAAAAGCCAGTGCTTAATCCTGTCTTGTTATAAGCTGTTGCTAAAAGCAGGCGGCTGTTGCCAAGTATGGGTCCGATGATGGGTAAATCATCACAGCTAGAAGCTTCAATCATTGGCGTAGAGTTAAGCTCTCGACCAAGCCGTAAAGAAGCTATTTTTTCAAAGGCTTCTTTTAGATGCTTGCTGATGCGCTCATCGGGTTTATAGTGATAAACACCAATACCTGCTAGATGACGCAAAAATCTGGCGCCACCAAGAGCCCAAGCTCCCTGATTTTGCTGCACAGCAAAGTAGTAACCATGGTTGGCTGAATACAGATTTGGGTCGACAGCAGCAGCGTCATTTAAGTTTTCAATTAAATTCCATTGGTCAGAAATTGGGATAATAGCTTCTTCTAGTTCTGGAAGCAGCTTCGCTATTTCCCAGTCGCACGCAAGCACACAAAGTTCGCAGCGGATATTGTGCTCTTCGGTAGCAATGGTTACTTGGCTACCAGTGGTAATGCTTAGAGCATTGTAGTTTTTGATTTTGCCAGATATTGCTGCAGATAAAGAGTCTGCCAATGTAGATGCATCTAAGAGTCCTGCGCTATGCTGGCTTTCTTGCCGGTTGCCGATGAGTTCACTTTCAAAGCCGTTTTCTTTGAGAAGTCTGACAGCGATTGTCGCTTCTTTCACTTCGTGCTCGCTGGTTAATAGGCGAACACGCTTGCCTAAACGATATGTAATCTTTTGGTTCTCTAAATATTCGACGAGATCGCTAAATCCTTGACTATGAAAATTCCAGAGGATCTTTGCTTTGGCTGGATCATGGTTATGATGAGCGCGGGTATAATTATCCCAAACTTCACGAGAGAAAAAACCTGGACCTTTGCTAGTATTTGGCTTGGGGTTAGCGTCTAGAATTAAGAAGTTGTCGATACGCATTTTTTTGAGAAAGTAGCCGCAAGATAGTCCAGAGACGCCGGCGCCAATAATGGCTATATCAACGCGCAAGTCTTTTTTATTCATCAACCACCTCGGAATTTATCAGGTGAACCGACGCAAGAGTTTGATTAATAGATCGCAGATGACAGGAGAGTTTGCTAACTCTAGATGAATATACCCAACTATAAGATAGGGTTCTCGTCCTTTTAATCGGGCAGCAAAAGGTTGCAAAGAGTCCTCTTCAGCAGACTCTCCCAGTTCTGACATATAGGACAGGACATTTTCTGGAGTACTAGCCACTTTCCTTGCAATTTGTTCTTGGATGTTTGCTAGATTGATGCTGTCGACAAAGGCACCATCCCAGCCAAGCACCTTATGCCAATGTGGTGTCATCTTAATAAGCAGGCAGGAGCTAAGACCTCTTGGTATCAGTTCTAGCGTCGCAAAATCGATAAGGGCAGCAGGGTCTTTGTTGAGGCTAAACTTAGCCAACGCATAGTTGAGCTTAGAAGCAATCACCGAAATGTCAAATTGGGAAGATTCTGTTTCTTGTTGTGCATCGTTCTCAAGGACATCTTCATGGTCAAGCATGTTATCAAGTGGCAGAATTTCATCTTGTGGCTCAAGCAAAGTAGCATCTGACTCAAGGTTTAGATCTTCTTTGAGATCAGCGAAAATTTCGCCGGTTTCGCCAGTTTTTTTGCGTAAAGCATCGTCAACAACAGCATTCATCAAGTCAGGGTGAATATCGTCGATATTTTGTTCTAGCACTTCTTCTGCTATTTGCTCTTCGCCAGCTTCTTCTTGTGCTAGCTCATCGGTTGCAGTGTCCTCTATGAAAGATTCATCTGCTAAATCTTCTACTGGCTCTTCAAGCAAAGTTTCTGTCTCTTGGTTTTCCTCGCCACCTGTGTTACTTGCTCCTTCGCTCCAGATGTCATCGAGAGTTTGGCCGCTCAAATGGGATGTGCCTGATGCTATGGTAAAATCTGGTTCAGCTTCAGCAAAGCTAGCCCCAGCCATTGCTGGCACTGGTTCTTTGAATGGGGGAGTAGACTCCTTCTCCTCTTCTTCTAGCTCTGGAAGCTCAAGCAACGCTTCTTCAGCTGTTTCAGTGACAGCTGTTTCTTCAGTGGTCTCGGCTGTTGCCATCTCTGTTTCTTCGATTACCGGTTCATTGGCGGCGGCTTCTTCCTCAACCTCCTCTAGAATTGGTTCTTCGACAGCTGCCGCGTCTTTGTCCTCAGGCTGCGAGGGGTGTGTCTCTTCAGCAGTGGACAACTCAGGTTCATCAGGAGCAAGGTTCTCGGTGTCATCCATAGGTGCTTGAAAAACCGGGCTTGGCGCCAACTCTTCTGTCGGCATTTCTAAACTCATGCTAATTTTTGGCTCGTTGTCCTCAAGTAAATGTTGCGCTGGGGACTCTGCCATTTTTGAATTAGGTTCAATTATTTGTGCTTGTACCCTTGGCATGGCAACCATTTTTTTAGCTAAAATACTTTGCAATGAGCTGGCAGCAGGATGAAAATCCTGTACTAGATCATGCAATGTTGCATAAATGCTTGAGAAGCTTGCGATAACAGGTTTGATCCGATACGGCGTGAAAAACCGAAGTTGTGCCATTGTCTCGCGATCAAGAGGGTCAACCATAGCAACCTTGAGGGTGTTATTGACAAAAGAAAGAGGGACTACTTCAAGGCGTTCAAGGAGAGGTTGGTCTATTTTGTAGCGAACCTCTGCCTGGAAAGGGCAGGGATCTGGGTGAGGTAACTGCTCAAGGTGGGTGTGACGTGCGAGAAATTGTGCAAGCCCTTCATCGCTGAGGATACCCAGCGCAACAACAATTTTGGCAAAGGACGCCCCAGAGTGAGCGTAGTCACTTGCAATCAACTGGCAGTCTCCAGGGGTTAGTAGACCCTCTTTTATCAGAATTTTGGCAAGACCGGAGGTGCTCATCATTGACCTCGTTGATTTTAAGCTAGGCAAATAAGACTCTTTTCTTATATTATCTCAATTTATCCTAGCCCTATTCAAATGGGTAGAATCTGCGTACTAAGTTGACGAAAGTCGGAGGGATATAAGAGACATGTCCAGTGAAAAACAACGTATCAAAGAAATGAAAGCTCCAGATATTCTGCAGCAAAAAGTCGCCAAATGGATCATAAAAGCAGACGCTTACAGACCGCAGTTAATTGCCTTAGGTGTCGGCATTTTTATTTCTATCGCGTTAGTGTTTGCTTTTAAATACTGGCAACGAGTTTCAGCGGGTAAGCGCTTGACAGAGCTTGCTAACGTAACGGATGTCTTTGAAAAAGAGACTGAAGCCTATTATAAATCCCGCGAAGACGACAATAAGAAGATCAGTTCGTTGACAAAGGAAATTTCAGAGCTAGAGAAAAAAGATAAGGAAAAAAATACCGCCAAGATTGAGACTCTACAAAAGGAGAAGGCTGCGGCAGAAAAGGCACTTAAAGATAAAAAGCCTCAATATGCCAAATCAAGTGAGGCCTATTTGGCTTTTTATAAACAAAACTCTTCTTATCCTGAAGGCTTAACAGCAGGTATGAGCGCTGTTCATATCTGGTTACAGACAGAAGAATATGCCAAAGCAGCTGATGTTTTGAAGGAAATTCTTGCCCACTCCAAGCGCATTCCTTTTTATCAAGTGGAAGGTCGTAGTGTTTATATCAGTGTGCTAGAAGAGCTAAAGAAGTTTGATGAAGCCCTTGCTGAAGCAGAGCTGTTGCTTGCTGCTAGTGATGAAGAGGGTAAGGCTAAGGCGATGCTAACTAAGGCCAAGATTCAGATTCTCAAAGGAGATAAGGCTGAAGCGGACAAAACTCTAGCTAAATTGATTGCCGATCATGGCAACTCAGGGGAAGCCTCGAAGGCCAAGGCTCTAAAATATCTTATTAAGTAATATTTCTCATCAGGGGCATAGAAATGGTCTGTCGATTTGCTGCACTCCTTGGTTTTATCACCTATACCACTCTTGCCCTTAGTCCTCTCAGTGCTCCACACCAAATGCATGATTTTCATGTTGTGGGCCGCCCTCTGCGAGCGGGAATGATCAAGCTGGCTCCAGGTATTGACAAAGAAAAACCAATTGGCGGTGCCGATTTTGCTGGTGCGACAGTCTTTGGTGATACAGCCATTCTCAATTTTGAGGATGGCTGGGTTGGAGCAATCAACTTACACACACGCAAATTGGTCTGGAGTTTTCAGAGTAAAGCGGGATTGAGTGTGCCGCCGATTATTTCTGGTAAATGGCTAGTCTTTTGTTTGCAAGATGGACGCGTGCTCAAGGTTGATGGCGATAGTCTGAAGCTTGATAGCCAAGTGTTGCAAAAGCGTGTGTGGGAAACTCAGCTAGACTCATTTGTTGCCAGGCAGGGAGTTCTCGTTGATGAGCGAACACTCATCCTCGTAAGTGCCAATCAGACGCTTTATGCTCTTGATTTTGAGACAGGGAAAAATTTGTGGAACCCTTATGATGCTGGGGCCCCTGAAAATTTGGCGATTCGCAATATAGCGCCTGCGCTTGTTTCAGGTGGTGTTATTTATTTTGGTGTTGCTTCTGGGGATATCGTTGCGCTCAAATTGGCAAACGGTGAGCAAATTTTTCGCTATAATCTTCACTATCGCCATAGTCGATTCAAAGATCCTATTGGCGACATGCGAGTCTATGGTAGTTATCTTGTTTTAACTCTCGCCAGTGGTGTGGCGATGTCTATTCGTACTGATAACCCAAGTCTTTTATCACCAGGTTGGGTTGAGCCTATTCTTGTGAACTCGATCACCGCTAATTTTTTTCGTCAAAAGCGATTTTATTTCGGCACAGCTAATGGCTATGTTTATAGCCATGATGTAGAAACGGGTGCCAAAAATTGGGAAGCTTACGTTGGTGGTAGCGTCTCACATCTTAAGGGCGGTGAAAACTTCTTACTTGTTGTCTGTTCAGATGGCAAGGTGTTGCAGCTTGTTCCTGCAACTGGTGAAGTGCTGTGGGCAGATGATCTAAAGGGCAGTATTGTTGCCCCCCCTATGATGCATAACAAGACGACATACGTGATGACTCAAAGCGGCGTTTTGTACGGTTTTAAGATCGAATAGACCTAGAAAGAAAAATCTATTCTCATCATGAATATAGCTGTATTTGATATCAAACTGCCAAGTTGATTGGTGCGGTGATAGAGCGGTTTTGAGATAACTTTCGAGAATTTTGACGTTTCTTATATTGTGAAAAGAAATGGGAAGGCCCTCGTTGAGCCTCCCCACGAATGATATAGCTAATCGAAGCGCAGCAATTGTTCCAATATGCCGCTCGTCTTGGACATGCTGTAGCTCAAAGTATGCTTGGCGTCGTGCAGGACGCCATCAATAAGGAGTTACTGCGTCGATGCCCCGTTAGACAAGCTGACAATGGGTTTTCTTGCTCTTGATCACTTCAAGAGAGTTGCGTTGCATAAATCACGAAAAAGCATTTTGGAAGCTTCCCTAAGAGTATAGGGGTTTGATTTTTCGCTATGCTGATCTTCACAACTTTTTTATCACCGCTGTAACACAATAAAGGTTGTACGAGTTTAAATTCTCCAGAAATAAGGGGATTGACCCCTAGATTTTAACCAAGTCTCCGTTAATGGGCTAGTATTTGAATCTTTGCAGTATTATAGAAGTATCGGATTCATCAGACGAAGATCGTCAAAGGAGATTACAATGGTGCAATTTAAGCGTTTTGTTGGTGTGCTTGCCTCTACTTTCATGGCGTGGGGGCCTGCTGCGTTGGGTATTGAAGTAACAGCCGCGCTCTCAGGCACTGCTGGCGGCGGTGAAATTGGTATGATAGAGCCACTTTCGATCGAGCCAGGGGCGGCTTATATTGAGCCAGGTTTGGCCGTGCTTGGCAGCCATAAGCTGACGCCGGAAATGGAGATTGAAAGTGGCTTGTGGTATTTTTCTTCTGGCGGCGCTTATCACATTAAAGATATACCTACTGCAGTCCCAGGCTTATTCGCTGAAGGATCCTCGAGATTAAAAACGACTTTCTTGCGTATTCCGATTATGTTTCACTATTGGTTTCACCCCATGTTCTCTGCTGGCCTTGGGGTCTATTTCGCTCGCGGAATGGGTAATATCAAAGGCAAAAATACCCTTTATGCGGGGGGCACCAAAACAACATCCGATGTTAATGATAGCTGGGATAAGTATGGCTTAAAGCAAAACGACTATGGTCTGATGCTTGATTTGACCCACCAGATGCCGATCTCTGGCCGATATTCTTTCTATGCTTCTTTTAAATATGCCAAAGGTTTAGCGGAGCTGGCCAAATCGGATAACTCCCTCGCTGCTGGTAACTTTTTCAAGTCCTTCAAAGTAGTCGATATGAGTCTTCTTCTTGGTGTTAAAGCAGAGCTTTAAATTTATTGAGCTTTCGGCCTTGTCGCAGAGGCGAATAGCAGATAGAGAAACCAAAGGGAATTCGTATTACTCATTCCTCTGTCGGATACTCCAGCCATAATCTTCTTGTGAAACTTGGAGATTTGGCTGAGAGTGACAGCCGACCGGCGTGAGGCTTATCTTGATAAAAAAATTTTTATATTGGCCGCCCAAATCTTCAAACTCTTCTAAAAAACCGGCATTCCACGCGTAAGGCGAAATAATGGGACCTCTTGAAGTCATTGATTCAACTATAGTTGCTAAGGGGACAGAATTTTACTAAGAAATTTCCTTCTCAAGCTGCATAATTTTATCATCCTTCTGATTGATGGTTGCCGCCATTTCCTCTAGAGGAGTAGATGGGGTGCTAAAAATAGAACCACAGAATGCCGCGTCGACAGACAAAGAACCAAACCATACTCAAAAAATTTCAGAACATTTTTCATAAAGTCTCTTAGAATTTAAGGCTTATAGGCCAGGCATTCTATTTCGACTGCTGCACCAAAGGCTAAACCTGACGTGCCAAATGCGCTTCGCAGAGGCTTATGATTTGGAAAAAACTTGAGATATTCTTCGTTCATTTGTTGCCAATCTTTCATGTCTTTCATCATGATCGTGCATTTAACGATGTTGTCCATTGTGCAATTTTGTCTTTGCAAACTCAACCCAATCACACGCATTATCTGCTTTGTTTCTTCTCGTATCCCACCACTGACAAGTTGCGGCTTCTCTTTGGTGTCGTCAATACCAATTTGACCTGATAACAAAATCCAGCGATCAACTTGGGCTGATTCAGCAAAAGGCAAATCATATTTTGGATGCTCTTTATATGTGACTAAAGTTTGGCACCCGATTGAAAACATGAGGCAGACCAAAGAAGCTTTTGACTTAAGCATTTTTAATCTTTTTTCCATACAACTCTTCCTAATTCCTTACAATTTTTCCGATTAAGCCCTGAAACATTCAATTATATACTCGAATTTGCTAAGTGTTCAAAAAATATGGAGAGTTGTCGATTCGTATATGACAAAAAGCCGCAAAAACCGACGAAGATTCAAGATCTTAGTGTCGCTTAATATTTCGGAAAGCAAATTTTTTTCGGCCCCTTGACAGTGAAAAAATGCAGATTATTTTACAATTTGTAAGCAGCGACGTTTAAGCCGTCGGTGATTAAAAACTCATAACAAGAAAGGAGATTTCTCATGGCTGGCTTAACACTACGTAATATTGATCATACTTCTCCTTGGTCCTCGTTAGGGGCATGGACCAGAGAATTTGATCACTTGTTT
>CALBMD010000211.1 GCA_937896265.1 uncultured Pseudomonadota bacterium | reverse complement strand
GGTGATTGTAAATCATCACCAATAACAGCATTAACAATAAGCGGCAGATCAGGGGCTACCTCTCGCACCGCTAATATAGCTTGCTGCAATTCAGATAGATCAGCAAAGGTCTCTAAGGAGAGTAGATCGATGCCAGCTTGCACCAAGGGGCTGATTTGCTCCTTAAAAATCTCTCTCACCTCTTGAAACGAGAGAGGTCCAAACGGTTCAATGCGCACCCCAAGAGGCCCAACACTGCCAAGCACCCAAGCCTGATCGCCAGCCACTTTCTTAGCTAGTTCCACCGCTTTGGTATTGATCTCCTTTACTTTGTCTTGGAGATTGTGCCCAGCGAGCTTTAGTCTGTTGGCTCCCCAACTGTTGGTTGTCAAGATCTGAGCACCAGCTTGTAGATAATCCTTGTGCACTTGTTCCACAAGATCAGGAGAGGCAAGGCAAGCATTCTCAAAGCAGTTATTTATGAAAAGACCACGCTTATAAAGCTCGGTACCAATAGCACCATCAACCAGTAAAGTTTCCCCGTTGCGAAGGACGTCACGAAAGTTTCTCAGTGTCATTTCTGGACCTGCAAGATTGTTGGAGTTGAGCAGAATATCAGATGATTTCCGATGAGTAGAATAGCGTCATCGGTAGCTCATGCCAAGGGCTTAGAATCATCTCTGAGAAAAAAAAACCGACAGATCAAACCAATAGCGACAGTTAAGAGCACACCTTGGCCCAAAAGAGTTTCAACACTTGGGTAAATGCCAAACATATCGATCGTTGGCAACCAAGAAATAGGAGTTACCTTGATGAGTCCAGCCTCAACCAGCTCATGGATAGATTTTCCAGCAAGCACCACCGATATAGCGACCATAAGGACACTAGTGCAAATAAAAAAATGGCGCAAAGGTAACTTAAGGTTAAACCGCACGATCCCCAAACAAACAGTGAAAAGAACAAGGCAGCCTACAACGAAGCCCAAGATGACATAGAATGGATCATGGCTTAGCTTAAATAAAGCTTGATAAAAGACAATCGTCTCTACGGCTTCTCTAAAAACAGCGATAAAAGAAATTGAAAAAAGCACAGATAGACGCCCTGTACTGATAGCTTTCTTCGTATTTTCTCGAATAAAACTATTCCAACGCTTCATATCAGCCTGATTAAGGAGCCAGAAACCAGTATAAAAGAGTAAGACAACAGCAGCGCTCGTTGAAATAGCCTCGATTGTTTCTTTAGCAAGGCCTGATAAATGGACCACCTTCTCGTAAATTAGAAAAACAGCACCGCCTGCCACAATAGCAGTCATCCAACCAATATGTATCCAGCGACGCACACGAGCTTGACCGATTGAAGAGATAAGCGCCAATAAAGCAGCCACGACTAAAAAAGCCTCAAATCCTTCTCTCACAATGATAATAAAAGAGCTAACAAAATCACCCCAAGGGCCAGCTTTATTTTGCTCTACTCTTTCGTATTCTTGGCGACAGACGTTGATAAGCTCAAGCAGCTCTTGCGCTTTCGTCATATAAGCTTGAGTATCAGCTTGCCTTACCAAGGAACGTAGCTCCAAAAAGGCCTTTTCTGTCGCCAAGACAACAGGTTTATTGACGATGAGAAGAACTTTCTCAGCACCCTCAAATTTTTCCAAATAAGCACCAAACAGCAGCTCTTCCGCTTCTTGGAAGAGACCTGCTGATACCTTGCTTGTCGCTAATTTGATTTGGTCTTCAGTTTCATTAAGTAAATTTATCGTAGCGTGAGAGGGGGTAGCTGCATCAGCAAACTGCACTTGCGTTCTAGCCAAAACCAACCAGCTATCCGCAGTCTCCATGCGTCGAGGATCAAAAGTTTCCTGCATAGCCATCAATTCTTGCCTTAGCTGCGCGTCCGTCATTTGCGCTAATTTTTCAACCCCAAAACCAACCTGCCGCAAAGCCTGGATGCGTTGCGAAGCGGGTTCGCCCTTAGAATGACGGATACTCTGCGCATAAAAACTTACACTCCAAAGCTCATCTTTGCTCAGCTCTTCACGGAAAGAGCGCATAGCTGTACCATCAAGGCCTGTATAGAGAGTATTATAAAACTGCGAGGGAGAGCTAGCTTCCATAGCTTCAGGATCAAGAAAACTGCGTGGTTTTGGGTTTAATCCAGCTGCAGCAGGGCCGTTGCCTGAACCTTGCAGATCATGGCAAGCAGCACATTTGTTCTCATAAACAACACGACCAAGCTCATAGCTAGGTGCTCGGTCAGGAAAAACTTTGATTTTAAAATGATCAATGAGAAGAAGCCGCAAATTAGCAATAAGAGGTTTGGGATCACCACCATTTTTAGGCTCTTCTAAACGTTTCTGTAACTCAAGTAAGTCAGCAGAAATTAGATCTCCCTGCTCGCGATCAATTTCTTTTCTAATACTTTCAAAATAGGAAATAGCTGTACTAGCAAATTCTTTTAATTCTTTATACTCAAACTCATTTAGAATCTGCCCATCAGGACCAATCGCACCATCGTAATCCGTGCCAATGTAATCGACTGAACCTAAAATGTATCTAGCTTTGCTACTGGCACTATCATCGGCAAAACTGTCAAATCCAATTGCCCAAAAAAATGACAACAATACAAGTAACTTCAAAGACTTAGTGTCCATTTAACCTTCGTGTTTGAGAGGATGTCATCTTAATCTTGATACTGATTATTTATATCAAAAAGACAGACTTAACAAAAGGCCTAAAACCTAAGATAGATTTGCTCCTGAACTTCAACTATACTGCGCTAGCATAATTTCATTTTGCCGGAGTTAACCTGCCTATGACAAGCGAAACTCAAGATTTAGAAAGCACTATTAAAGTTTTCAACCACAACAACTCAAGGAAGAAAGCTGCCGACTATAACAAAAATAATAACCAACTAAAAGAAAAGGATTACCAGGAGTTGGCACGCCAGCTTGCAAAAGTAAACGACGACTTTTCAGGGAACCTAGGTTATAAAGTGCATTGGTTGTTCAGCGCCAAACCAAGACCAAAACCGACAACCACTGAGCCAGAATCAATCCTTTCAGCAGAAACGCTAACACCTACTATTTTTCCAGAGTTTAACGAAGGACCCAGCGTCTAGCCCAAATACTACTAGGTTGCTGGTTGCCAGGAATAGCAAAGTTTTGCATATCTTTGATGGCAAATGCTTTGTTTACATGGTAACCAAGAGGAATAAAGGGTAATTCTGCAGAAAACTCTCGTTGAATTTGTTGGACTGCTTGGCGCCTTTGCTCCATATCAATCAGCTCATCTAGTGAATCAATAGCTTTATCAACCTTCTCGACAATCCAGGCAGACAAATTCTGCCCTGTATAGCCATTGCGAACATTAGGAATCGCCTGCTTAGAAAAAAGAGAGCGCAGTGAGGCAGCAAGAGGGATACGGACGGTATAAAAAGCTAGACCCGGGTAATTTAAGCGGACAAGATCAGCCAAAAAATCAGATTCACTCACTATTCTTGGCACTACCTCAATGCCAATAGCTGCCATCTGCGTCTTGAATAATTCTACGGTCTTCACTCGCTCAAAACGTTCACTGGTATAAAGCTCAACTACAAATTTCTTTTCATTTTTTTCACGAGGGAAACCCTTACCAGTAAACCACTGGCTTGCTTCCAAAAGCAATGCAGACTGGCCTCGATCTAAGTCAAAATACTTGACCTGACCATCAAAAAAAGGATCCGCAGGATGAACAAAACCAGAAACAGGCAAGAGGTCACGATTAGGGAGGGCTGCAATAATCGCTTCTTTGTCAACGCCCATAGCCATCGCCTGACGCACCTTGACGTCACGCAAAATTGCATTTCTCAAGTTAAACTGAATTACATCAAGATCTAAAGAATCGCCAATAAAAGTTTTTACTCTAGAAGCCGTCGTATCTTGCATTCTTCGGCAGTTTGCCGGCCGAGGAAGCTGTTCTGGCTCAAAATCCACAGGCTGTTTTGTCGCTACTAAATCCACAAAGGTCAAAAGAGTAATATTGCCATGAGGCAACTTATCAAAACGATTCGGAGTCAGTTGCAATGCCGGACTCACAGAGCTGATGACAAAGGCGCCATTATAGAGGCCAGGTAGCGTCGGATTTATCCGATAATTACTATTTTCAAGATACAAAGCTAAATTGCCATAGGCTTCATTCCAAATTTTTTCCTCTAGGTGCTTAGGCAATAAAAAAAACCGGGTCATGTCCTCAAAAAAAGGGGCCACGCGATCAAGAGTCAGATAAAAACGCCTTGGAATCTTGGGGTCTTGTTCAATCTTAACGACCTCACGCAAAATATTGCGACGATCGACATCCCCGCCACTACGTAAGACTTTCCAAGTAAAAATAATATCATCGACAGTGACAGGTTTACCGTCTCCCCAAAACCAATTGGGGTTCAATTCAAAGGTCAAGCGCAACTTGCGTATCTTATGAGCAAGTTCTTGCCATTTCATTTGGCCATTTTGCGCGCTAGGTAAAGAAGCACAGCGGTGACAAGCCGGTTGCCACTTTTCATCAAAGACAATCAGGCTATCGTGGAGTAGATACTGAGCGTAGTTCTTAGCATGACCGCCTGGCTCAATGGGCGAAAAGGAGGTCGGCAAGCTAGCGCAAAAACCAATTGTCAGGTCTTTCCCAGGCTCGGCACGCATAGTTAGCGCTGAACCAACTAAGGTAAGGAGAAGAATAGATTTAAGCATGGATAAATGCAAACATCTGCTCAAAGCTAGTTTCCTTCAATTCTACGCCGGTGCTCATGTTCTTAACCGTCACTGTCTTTTCTGCCTCTTCACTTGCCCCAATGACAACAACAAACTTGCAACCCAAACTATTTGCTTTTTTAAATTGCTGCCCAAGTTTTTGCTCCTTCAAAGAAATCGTTGTTGAGCACTGCTTGGCTCTTAGACGATTTAATACTGAAAAAGCATAAGCTCGCTGAGCTGGGCTTGCTACAGCAACAAAAGCAGTCAATTCAGGCTCTTTATCTAAAAGCCCCTCTTCCGCCAGTTTTGCTATAAAGCGATCTAGGCCTATGGAGCCACCGACGCCAGCTACCTGATGGTTAGAGAATTTTTCCACTAAATGGTTGTAACGGCCACCAGAACATATCGCCCCAAAGCCAGGAAAACCATCTAACCGCGTCTCAAAGACAACCCCAGTATAATAACCTAACCCACGAGCAATAGAGAGATCAACTTTTATAGAATTTTTTCCTGCGCTAGCTGCAGACACCATGGCAGCAAGTTCATAAAGACTCTCCAGCAGCTTGCGGCTTTCGCTGTCGCTTTCGAGCAAATCAAGTAATTGCTGCTGGTTTTGATTTTTTTGATTAGCAAGCGCTTCAACAAAAAGCTCTGCATCCTTAGCATAGATCCCAGGAAGGGCTTTAATTTGATTACACACTTCAGCTGCTGGTAACTTATCCATTTTATCAACGAGAATTAAGATTTCTGTCTCAACCTCTAAGCTGCTTGGCTTTAGAGCCACCCGGATGGCGCTAGACAAGATACCACGATGGCCCAAAGACATGGTGAAAGGAAACGGTGATATTTCACTGAGTGCATTGAAAAGACAGAGCAGGATCTCTGTATCTGCCTCGGGGGAGTCGACGCCTATGATGTCTAAGTCACATTGGCAAAATTCGCGGAAACGTCCCTTTTGCGGCTTTTCAGCGCGAAAGACATTGCCAATCTGCAGGCGTTTAAAAGGCAAGCTCAATGTACCTTGATTTTCTGCGACATAGCGAGCAAAAGGGACAGTTAAATCATAGCGAAGAGCTACTTCCCTAGCGCCGTTGTCTAAGAATTTAAAAACCTGTTTATCCGTCTCCCCGCCAGAACCGAGCAAAACATCCGCATACTCTAGCGTAGGGGTCTCAATTTCACGAAACCCACCAAGTTGGGCGTGTTTTCGAACGATATCCTTAAAACGGTTACGTGTTGCTGTCTGAATAGGATCAAAATCCTGAAAACCCTTAAGCTTACGTGCTTCTACAATCGGTGAACCTGCCACTGCTTTTCCTTTTTCTAAATACAAATCATAGTAAGGTGAGAGTTAGTTAGGAAAGACTTCCCCTGACCTAAAGCATATCTTTCATCTACCTGACTATGAAACTCTGTATTCTAGTAAGAGGAGAAGGTTTTGGCTATTCTTCTTTAAATTTATCTCATTGCAAGCAGGTAGTTTGGGAGGAATTCACAGATGGTTCCACTCAAAAGGTATTAACTTATTTTTCCTCACCTTCAGCTGGCTGCTCATCTGAAGCCTTAAGAGGAGCAATATTAGGGCCATAGAGCTTAGACACAGCCTGGGGATCCTTTTTGATAATAGGCCTAGGAGGGTACCAGCTTGAGAAGCTATCCATGGTTTTTAATGAATCACCTTCTCGCATTCTCTTGATTAGATCTTGATTGCGCTTTTTACGCAGCTCATCGTCCTTGCTACTACCTTTAGAGTCCATATTTCGCCTATTAACAGGAGTTTCTCATAAGATATTAGCACAGGGTTAAAAGAATCATTTTCTTTCACAGGGAATTTTGTTAGACATTTTTTTGGATTCAACAAAGTCATGCACGAACCTATAGAATTACATGCCCTTGACACACAGGGAAAGCGAGGCTCCTTTGGCCCAGTTATCAACAAATACGCTGAAAATTTTGCACATCGATACCGAAAGAACTTGGCGAGGTGGTGAAAACCAAATCCGATTGCTTGTCGAAGGAAGCCAAAAGCCAGATGTTATTCATTACCTAGCCGCTAAAGAAGACAGCGAAATAGGGCGACGCTTAAGCCCTTTTTGTACTCCTGTTTACGCCAAATTAAGAGGAGGTTTTGATCTTGTCTCTGCTTGGCAGCTTGCAAGATTTTGCAAAAAAGAAGGCATTCATCTTGTCGATGCCCACACATCAAATGCTCACAGTACCGCATTGCTAATGAAATTCTTATACCCAAGGCTTAAAATTATCGTTCATCGTCGGGTTGATTTTTTACCGGAGATGTCTTGGATAGGACGACTTAAATATCTAACACCGCACATTGATAGATTTGTCGCTATCTCAGAAGCGATTGCATCGATTCTTATAGAAATCGGCATCCCGCGCACTAGAATACAAACAGTCTGCTCAGCAGTCGATCCTTCCCCTTATCTTGGTCTGAAAAAAGAAGTCTTACAAGAAGGCATGCGACAGCGCTTTAATCTTGGCCCTGATGTGACTTTAATAGGCTCTGCAGCAGCTTTAACTAAGCAAAAAGACTTTACTACCCTGCTCCAGGCCTTAGCTCAGGTAAAACGCCTAGGAGCAAAATTTCACTGTTTCATTGCTGGCCAAGGCGAAGAAGCGCAGAGCTTGCATGAGCTACAAGAAAAGCTAGGTTTGACACATGACATCACTTTTTTAGGCTGGGTAGAGCCCTTACAGCCCTTCCTTACCTCTTTAGATATCTTTATCCTAAGCTCAGCTTATGAGGGGCTTGGCACAGTGATTCAAGAAGCCTGCCACGCTGGGTGCGCAGTAGTCGCAACCCGTGCCGGTGGCATTCCTGAAATGATTGAGCATGAAGTCTCAGGTCTCTTATCAAGCGTAGGTGACTCTCAAGGGCTTGCAGAAAATATTACATTACTCCTTGATAATAAAGAACTCAGACAACGCTATGCTGAGAATGCTCAACACCATATCTGCAAGCATTTTTCTGTGGAGAAAATGGTAGAAGATAATGTGCAGCTTTACCGTGAACTAGCTCGTCGGCCCTGACCATCTAAATTCTAGCAACAGCAAGGATGAGGGTTTGGGAGAAAACCGCGCAGCTTCTCCCAAGAAGGCTTTTTTTGGAAACCAGTCACGTGGTTTTTCCAGACCTTGCGTTGCTTTCCCGTCGTCAAGGCCATTTAGATGCTTTTTTGAAAGCAAGGAAGGGTCTGGGAAAACTGCTCCCAAACCCTCATCCTTGCTGGATCTTAAATTTATATAAGACAGCTCTGCCCTGGCGCCTCTAAGATAATCCCTTATAAAGGACCTCTAGCTGCTGATGAAATTCAGTAGAACTGCCATTATTGGCAATCTTAATATCAGCAAACTGCAACCTCTTCTCGTTGGAGGTTTGTGCATCAATACGCTTCTCGGCATCCTCTCTACTTAGATTGTTGCGACTTAAAAGCCGTGCGACTGCCACCTCACGATCGGCATAAACCACCCAGACTCTATCTACTAATGCTGTCAAAGAGGCTTCTATTAACAAAGCAACTTCAATAAAAATGATACGATGGTTTTGCCGCAACTCGTCAATCCTTTGACGCATCATTGTTGTCAAACGCGGCCACACAAGGCTATTAAGAGTCTCTCGCTTGCTAGCGTCTGAAAAGACAATACTGCCCAGGATCTTACGATCAATCTCTTCTTCATGATTTAAAACCACCGATCCAAAAGCAGCTACTATATCTTTATAACCTGGACTTCCTTTTCGATACACCTCATGAGCCAAGAGATCTGCGTCTAAAACAGGATAGCCTTTTTCGCGAAAAAACTTGGCTAAGGTCGACTTACCCGAAGCAATGCCGCCTGTTATACCGATTATTAAAGATGCTGTTTGTTTATTTTTTTTCACAGATATTTTATCAATTTGGAAGGTAATTGGAAGGTAATAGGCGGAGGGCATGCCCCCGCTTTTCCTGACTACATACATATAAAATCGTGAGCCCTAACAGTCTTGCGACCATTAGCTGCTGCACGAGTAGCGCCTTGCTCAATCAACCAATAAACCCAAGCATTGAGACCTTCAATAGCATCACTAGCGATGTTGACATCATGTTTTTTTAAAGCATCTTTGGTTTTTGATAAGACCAACAGCATTTCGCTGGACGAACGAGCTGTTTTCGCTGCTTTTGCTTTTGGCTTTGAGTCGCCTTTTTTCGCCGCTGGTTTCTTAGCCTTAGCCATTTCGAACTCCTTGCTGACAAACTGGTTGGTACTGTTTTGCCCTAGGCATGCTTCTTTGGAGGGGGCCTGCTTCTGGCAACATCACTTAGAAAATATTATAGTATATGTCGGATCTAAAAAATAGTTTTATCATCCCCAAATAACTGCCCCAATACTGGTAAATTATTCCCACTGTCGAAAAACAGTCACCCCCTATAATCAAAAATAAGACACTTACGGAGCATATATGGGTACCCATAATTACAACGGTTCACAGAAGGCCGCTATTCTTCTTCTTTCCTTCGGTGAAGAGATCTCATCAGAGATCTTCAAAAACCTCAATGAGTTCGAAATCAAGCGTATCGGTTCTGCTATGAGCCGCCTTGGCAGGCTAGAAGAACAGATCGTTGATGAAGTTATTTTGGAATTTTACAATATTCTGCAACAGAATAAGCAGTTTTTCTATGGTGGTAGCGACTTCACTAAAAAAATGATTGGCTCGGCTTTTAAAGGTGGTGAGGCTGAGGAGATCATCGACCAGCTCTCGCTATCATCAGCTAACCTTGACTCCCTAGAACTCATCGATCCAAGAACGTTGGCTGGTTTTATACGCAATGAACACCCGCAGACTATCGCTTTAATTCTAGCTCACTTGGAGCCAGCAAAATTTGGTGAAACCTTGAAGCTATTACCAGAGTCTTTGCACACGGAGATTTTGCTGCGTGTCGCTAACCTTGATGCGGTAGCTCCTGAGCTTATTGATGAGATTGAAGATGTATTGCGACAAGAAGTGCAAGCAATGGGCTCTATTTCTACCGACAAACTAGGTGGGGTGGAGGCTATAGCTGATATGTTGAACCTTATTGATAAATCGACGGAAGAAGAGATTCTTGACAATCTCGAGGAGAGAGATCCTGACCTAGCTGAAGAGATTCGTCAATTAATGTTCGTCTTTGACGATTTGGTAAAACTAGATGATCGCAGCATCCAGGAATTAATCAAAAACGTCCCCATTGAAAAATGGATGGTGGCCCTTAAGACATCTTCTGAAGCTGTGCGAGAGCTTGTTTTCAAAAATCTGTCGCAACGTGCAGCTGAAATGCTGAAAGAAGATATGGAGGCTATGGCAGCGGTCAAGCTCTCCGATGTAGAGGCTGTTCAATTTGAGGTTCTTCAAATTACTCGCAAGCTCGAAGAAGAGGGCAAAATTATTATCGCCTCTGGCGACTCAACTTATGTGTAATCCACACTAAAACCCGAGCAGCTGACTACCGCATTTTAGCCTCTTGTTTGATCACGTTAGCCGCGGGTAATCCCGCTTTTCTTGACTTTCAAGGTGAAATTTGAGAGAATTTTTCTCAAAAAAGTCCCGTTCCTAGGAAAAATTAATGAAGAAGCTACCTATCTTATTATTAACATTAGGGATTTTAAGCGTAAGCTCGCTGTCTTTCTCTAGTATCGGTGATAATGAAACAACCACTGCTGTAGTAGAAGAAAAAACCAGTGACATTGATCAAGAGCCCTCAAACAGCGACAGCCAGATAGCAGAAGAAGCCAGCGATAACCAGACGACCACTGCCGTAGAGAAGAAAAAACCAGTGACACTGATCAAGAGCCTCAAAAAGACCTAAATATCAGTGCAAGAGAACCTGTATATAAACGACTGAAAGCAGCTTTAATTCCCGGTCAGTTGGCTGCTTCATTGGCAGTTAGTGTAGCTAGCGCATGTATCATGCTAAGAGCAGTTGCAGCTACAATCGCTGATGTAGCAATCGCTAGTTATGTTCCCGCATCTATGATCAAAAAAAAGGCTCTCTGAACAAAACTTTAAAAATGAAGTTGTTTTTAGGAAGGACATTCTCTCCTTAAAAAACATGAATATCAAACTACACTTTTTGAACGAGGAGCTACGGAACAGGGTTATAGGAAAAATTGGGTCCCCTAATAAAGCCTTCCAAAACGCCATAAAGGGTTTGTGGGTGATAATACATGATGGCCCAACGACTATTTCTCTTCGGCCGATATGACTCTTAATCGCTGATGATATAAGTGGGCTGTATCTTAGCGCTATCATCACGGCAGCTTTGTTTAGATAGCACTCCAGGCCCTGCTTGCAAGGTAAATTCAAATTCTTTCTCAGGTGTTACAAGCCGAATCACATTCCCATCAATGATGGCACTACCTCGACGGTTATCGAGCCAGGACCAACCCATGTTGTGAAACATTCTAGCCTCGGCATACTGTAATTTTGCACTTAATCCCATAAACCCTCGATAATGCTTAGTTACAAGCTCTTGATAAGAGCCTTCTCGCAAGCAAATAGCGCGCAAGGACTTGGCATCAACAAAACCATAGCAACTCATCGAAGGTATCTCTATTAAAGTTGGTGCAAAACGATGCCCACCAAGGTGGCTACACTCATGAATTGCCACATTATCCAGATCAGTATCTGCTAGAGCTTGGGCTACCAACTGTGGACCTAAAACACCGCAGCAACGATCGTGAGCAGCATGAGCACAGATGAAAATCTCTCTCCCTAAGGGGACTTTAATTTGCCACTCTTGAGAGTCAACTGAGGAGTCAAGCAGACCTTGCACAAAACTAGCTACTTTCGCGCGCGGCACCCGATAGTGTCGCCAATAAAAAGGGTTTAACCCTGCCTCTTGCTGTTGACCAATAATCAAACGTGGGTTTTCTAAATCAGTCTTCCCTCTGGCTGGCATAAAAGCGATACAGGAGGCAACAATCCCCTTCTGGCCTGCGTTAAATACAAACCGCTCAAGCCCTGGGATAACCAACGGTGTGGGCCACGGTTTCGGTAATTCCACAAAAACTTGCATTTGACGCGGTGAAACAGTGCCAATTACAGGCGGATTTTGAGCCCGACAAAGGCTTGCACAGCCTAACTCCAACGATGTCATAAAAAAGCGGTCCTTAAATCCTAGAGGATCTTTTGTTTGGCGAGCTCACCTAAGTTCACAATTTGAACTGCTGTAGGTCTTTCGTCAAGGCTTATGCCCCAATTCATGGCAGTAAAACATCGGTCAGTTCGAATCTCAAGTAGGTGCTTTTCTCCTTTTTTAGCAACTGGTAAAAACACCTCTTTAACGTCGTGATCGCTAAATACTAATTGCTGATCGTAAAGCACTTCACCCTTTGGACCGGTAAGACGAATTTGGCTTACTAACTTGGTTTTTGTAAGTTTAGGGTGGTGAGCGCGAAATTGTAGCTCCAAGGGTGCCGATGTCTTTGGCACGAGTTCTAAATGAGCGGCACCAGAGACTTGGCCGTCTGGCCAATACTGATCTACAAAACACTTTGCACCTGTGCCAAAAGGCACCTTTTTATCAAAAGTCACTATTGAAAAAGCACTAGATAAAACAACAAAACTCCCCAACACTAGAGCCAGCAAATGACTTTGCCTTTGATGGCTTTTATAAGTGCGAGATAATGCAAACCCAGAAGCAAGAAAAAAGAGCAGTGCATTCTCGCCAGTTAACAAGGAGTGGCCCATCACATTGCCGCCAAAGGCAATTGCCAGCGCTAAGACAGCACCGCCAAACCTTGTTCCTTTAGTAAAGGCCTCGCGGATAAGCATACCTAAAAGCAAAAGCCAAACAGCAAGACCCGCCGCCCCCTGTTCTGCTAACACTTGGAGAAGAAAGCTATGGACATTTTCCCCGCCTCTATAGCGCAAAAACGGCGAGGAGGAAAAATCTGGCAGCGAGCTAGTCCAAAAGAAGTTACCACTACCAAGACCTGACACTGGAAACTCTGAAAAAACGTGCCATGCTTGCTGATAAATCTCTGGTCTAAATGTTAAAAACAAATTGAGCCCAGGCATTGATCGATGATCAAGAAGATAGCGAAATCTCTGTGCCAAAGGTCCGCTAAAGACCGCCAAGATCCCCAAGCTACAAAGTACTAAAGCAACCAATTTGCCAGTCTGATAGGATTGCACCCTCTTACCAGCTAAGAACAAGATGAAGGTTGGCACCGTGAGAAGCGAGAGCAGCATGACATACTTAGACTGAGAAAGAAAAATAGCCAACAAAGACATAATAAAAAATATCGCATTTTTGACAAAACTTTCTGAACGTGTCAAAAGATTGAATAAAGCTATGGAAAAAATTAGATACGCAAAGGTAGCAAAGGCATGAGGGTCAGGAAGAAGACCATGGATTCCCTTGCGAAAGCCAAAGATATCATAACCTAATTGAAAATATTTTTGCAAGAAAGCAAGGCTTATGATCAAAAAACCTAATTTCTCAACTAGCCACCAAAGCTCTCGATAGTGAAACTTTTTTAAGGCGACATCGATTGCAATAAAACCAGCCATCAAACTCAAAGAGCCAAAAAGATAAAGATTCTTTAGCGCTGGCCCATAGTCACTAAACCAACTCCCTTTATGGAAAAAGAGCAGATTATAAAGCAAGCCTCGCAGCCGAAATTCAGACATTGAAGCTAGCAAATTATAGGCAATAGCCTGAAAAGAGGAGAATGCTTGTGTCAAGATAATAAGAAGGAAAATAATAGGAAACTCAAGCCTGCGATCTGTGTTCCTTAGGCGAAGAAAAGTACCTAAGGCATAGGCTACAGCGCAGTCTGCCCCTAAAAATTGGGCTTGAGCACCTTCACTTCCTTCAATACCCCATTGCAGAAAGAATCCTGGTGCCAAAAGACCAAAGGTCAAAAGCATGACATAGCTTCTTTGAAAACGACCTACAGCATAGAGGACACCGCTAAAAAAAGCGAGCCGCACAATCCCGACTAACTCAAAGATATAGAGACTCGCCACGATCTGCATCAATGTCCAACTAGCATAACCCAGAATGATTGCTATGATCGCAAGATTCAGTTCTTTCTCCTCTAAGCAAGGTAGCACGAACCGAGTCTTGAAAGAGAGCCTCGGAACGAACAGGCAAACTAGCAAGTTTGCGCTTATAG
>CALBMD010000210.1 GCA_937896265.1 uncultured Pseudomonadota bacterium | reverse complement strand
GCATGCAGCCTATATTCTTTATTAAAATCTAATAAGGAGGGGGCCTAGGGGGAATCTTCCCCCGGCGCAGAGGTCTGGGGAGCGCGTAGCTCCCCAGAACACCGTCTTATGCCAGGCTGCTATTACAAACTATCTTACTATGGTTACGATTGCATGGCTAAGAGTTTAGGGACATTCCCTAAATCCGCGGAGTAGTGCTAACTACCGCTACTTTCATCTTTTTTCTCTGGTTGATTATCACCTAGGTCTGGCTGTGCATGAGCTTCTTTCTTTGTTGAAGCGTCATTGTTCACTGCTTTTTTCTCTTTGACATAAAGCGTCTTATCTATGGTTAAGAGATCTTTTACTTTGCTTTCTAAGATCTTGAAAGCATAAGGGTATTTTGAAACTTCTAAAACTAAATCTTCAGCTGCCTTTTCAGTTTTCTTACTATCGTCTTGCTTGGCTTTGGAATCGCCGCCTTTGCTGCGATAAAAGTCAAATGATACGGTTTCTTTTTCTGTTTTAACTTGGTAACTAAGTACTTTTTCGCCTTTATCAACCTTTTCTTTGAACCCTAAAACCTCGTCGAAGTGAGGTGATAGCAGTTTACTTACAAGGTTGCCTGAGTTAGTTGTGTCTGTTTCATGGTTAGCATCAAGATCTTTTACCAAAAACTTACCGTTATCAGCAATTAGAGTCAAACCTGGCGCAGTAATCTCTTTGGCGAGTGGTTTTGGAATTTCATAGTACTCTTTGTTGACCCATTGTTTTGCATTGACTGGTACATCAAAGGTATTGAATTTGATACCAAAGGTGAGTTCTTCTTTATCAACTCGGGCATATACCTTTCTAAACCCAGGAGAATCGCCAAGGTAGAGACTTGCTACGATCTTGTCCCCTGTGTAAAAGTCAATTTTCCTCTCAAATTTATCGTCAACTACAGAGTACTTTTTCGCTGCTAACATGGTTTTGCCAAGCGGCCAGCTTTTTTTCATCTCTTTCATAGCTTTTAGGAAGTCAGAGGTCTTAGTTTCAGAGCATGGAAAAGAGAAGTGTTCTGGAAGGAGCCACTTAGCATCTGTTTTAACTAAAGTTAAAGCTTTTGCATCTTTTGTTTTATCGTTTTTTTCAGGGGCAATAACAATCTTGTCCAATTTATCAAAATCAATAGATAAAAGATTTTGAGTTGCTTCAAAGGCAGCTGTAGGCTCCTTCTTCATTAAGAAGAAAGTAACTAAACCAAGCTGCACAGCAAGGACACCTGCAAGAATTTTGATATTAGAAGTCATGGATCAATCCCTTAAGCTAAATTTAGTTCTTTAAAGCGCCGTGTTGAGCGATTTCGTACTATACGATAGACCAGGTAGACTCCTAAGAGGCCAAGCACGGCTAAGACATAGTTTAGCCCTTCCCAGAAGGTTTTTTGTCCTTCAGTAAGTGGCACAAGCGTTCTGGCAAAGTGGCCACGGCTGCGTATAGATAAGAGGGATCGATCTTCTGTTGACCAGTCTGCAGCGTTTTCAAGTAGCTGTAATGGATTAAGGTACTGAGTGCCATTAATCATGCCAGAGATCTTCAAAATCTCATCGGCTACAAACTCATTGGAGGCTACAAGAATAATACGTGCTACTGAAGGTGATTTTTCAATTACACCCGTGACAACGCCTGTATCTTTTTTCTTGTTGTCACCTTCTTCTTCGCCATCATCAGCAGGATTTATTATTTTATCTTTAGCCTTGCTAGCATCCTTGTCAGTTTGTACTAAAAGCGGCGAAGTTTTACCGGCGAAATAAGAGGTAAATTCACCTTCAACGAGAGCAGCTAGAGTCGAAGATTCTTTCTTTTCACCTTCTTTGAAGCCAATTTCAGGATAAAGCGCACGGTTAGATTCAATGTTCATCTCGCTTGTACGCCATGAGTTTTTGGAGCTCTTTGCCAAAGCAACAACCTGACGGCCTTTGTTTTTCTCTGCATCTAAAACAATCGGTGATGGCCATGCTAAGGTAATTTGCCCTAAGCCTGAAGCAATCGCGTTTTTATCATCTAGGCCGTCTTGACGGATATCGACAAAGAAGGGGTAAGAAACAATCGTCGGCTCATTAATAGTAATGCCTTGAATGACGCGGCGGCGCATTTCAGGAAAACCAGAGTTGCGTGTATCAAGCACGAGTTCTTTTGGGATCTCAATGCCAAAATGGCTTAACCAGGATTCAAGGCCGCTTTGCTGCTCTTTGAGGTCAAAGCCTTCGCGGCTTAGATCAACACTAACTGGAGAGGTTGCTAAGATGACTGAGCCGCCAGCCATCAAGAATTGATCGAGGGCAAATACTTGTTTTTCATTTAAGTCTTTAGGTGCGACAACGACAACTAGATCAATGTTACCAGGAATCACGCCTGTATCTAAATTCAAGGTTTCAACGTTATAATTTTGGCTAAGTTTTTGTCTAACAGCTTGGTATTGTTTGCTCTCTTGAGCGCCACCAAATTGTGCCATCATAGGGTTTGAAGGGGCAGAAGGAGGTGTATAAAGGCCAGCTGTTCGCAAAAAGCCAGGAGCTAGTCGTTTTAGAGTAGCGTCCATGTTTGTGTTGAAGTGGGCAACACTTAGATCTTCTGGAATTCCAAGAGGGTAAACCTTGGTTTCATGCTGCAATGTCAAATAGAAATAGAAGCTCTCTTGAGCAAAAATACTAAGTGCCTGCGGTTTGAATCCATATTTAGTCGCAATTGTATTTGCTAGCTCTTGGTCAGCGCTTGGATCTAAAAATTCAATTTCTAGTTTGCCACCAGCATCTTGCTTATATTTTTCTAGGGAAAGCTTAATGTCCTTAACTAGAGGCTGTAGTTTTTCCGGTAAGGAAGCTTCAGAAACGTAGCCAACAAACTTCACAGGCTTATCAAGAGAAGCAAACAAATTGTCTGTGCCTTGGAAAGATTGCAGCACTTTTTTTACGCGGCTAGTGATATCGTATTCAAGATTTCTCAGTTGGACATTGATCTCTCCAACACCATCATGCTTAACTTCGATTAGCTCTTCAAAGCCTAACACTTCATGCTGATTGCCATATTCAATCACAATATTAAAATAAGAGCTTACCATTGCTGCTGAGTGGCGATCGGCAACTTGAAATGGTACCGGCTTAATATTGTATTTTCGGTTAATCTCTGCCTCAACATTTTCATCTTCAACAGGGTCTAAGAATTCTGTCTTTACCTTTGTTTGGCTGGCAAGTTGATACTCTTTTAAGAAATCCCGCACAGTTGGAACAAGAGGGGCAAGCAGTGGGTGAGTCTTGGCGCTAAAATAGCCGCGAATAGTCAATGGTTCTTGCAGTTGATGAAGCACATCTTTGGTCGCATCAGAAATGGAATAGATCCTATGTTGCGTCATATCGACTCTTAGAGCATCCACTTTGTTTAGCCAAATATTAGCAACAAGTAGATTAATGCCTAATAGGACAGTGGTTGCTAATTTGAGAGAATGGTTTGAGTCTACAGCTGGGCCTTTTGACCACTTTAAGCGCTCAAGATAAAACACACTAAGCGATAAGAAGAGAGCGGTAATACTGAGGTAGTAGTATATGTCTCTAAAGTCGAGAACTCCGCGGCTAATAGAATTAAAACGCGATCCTGAGCCAATTAAACGTAGAATTTCACTGCCCTTGTTGCCGAAAAAGCCAACCAGAGCTTCTGAACCTATGAGATAAAAGCTGCCACAGACGATGCTTGTGACAATTAAGCTAATAATTTGACTATTAGAGCGTGAGCTTACAAAAAGCCCAATAGAGATATATGCAGCAGCCATGAGTAGAGAGGCAAAATAGGCCCCAAAAACTGGACCCCAATCTATGGGACCAAGGAGACCAACGCTTATGGCGAGACCAAAGGTCAAAGCAAGCCCAATAGCTACTAATTCTAGACAAGCCAAAAATTTGCCCAAAGCATATTCATGTGTCTTAACAGGCAAAGTTAGAAGGAATTCTAGAGTGCCCATGCGGTGTTCTTCGCTCCAAGATTTCATCGTCAAGGTAGCGACAAGAAAAATCATTAAGACTGGCATCCAGTCAAATAAAGGACGCAAGTCAGCAAGATTGCGAGAGAAAAACTTTTCAACCCAGAAAAAGGCAAATAGACTTACTAGGAGATAAGCGCCGAGAAATATATAGGCTGTTGCAGATGTAAAGTAGGTCCACAACTCTTTTTTAGCGACCGTCAGGATCTTGGACATTAGCGAGCTCCTTTACTTTGGCTATTAACTTCTTTAAACACGGTCTCCAAGTCGCGTTGTTCTTGAGACAAGCTAAAAAGATCCCAACCTTTATCGATAACAGCTTTTGCTAAGTGTGGGGCAAGTGATGGAGTGTCGGCTTGCAAGGTAATATTGTAGCTAAAAAGACCTTCGCTGCGAGGCGCGCTGTGCACCGCGCTAACACCTGAAATTGACCTAAGCATGGGTTCTACTACTTCAGGTTTTTCTTTCAAATGTAGGCTGAGGGCATTGCCTTTTTTCAGATCGGCGATCATTGTGTCTTCGGCCAATCTGCCATTTAGGATAATTAAGGCTCTATCACAGATAGCCTCTACTTCCTGCATGATATGGGTAGAAATAATAACCGTTGCTGATTTGCCAAGGTTTGTTATTAGATTACGCATGGCTAAAATCTGTGTTGGATCAAGGCCATTTGTTGGTTCATCAAGGATTAAAATATCAGGTTTGTGTAAGATAGCTTGCGCTACTCCCACACGTTGTTTGTAGCCTTTGGAGAGCGTTTCAATGTTTTGCGTTGCTTTATCTTTGAGATCTGTTGCGGCAATAGCACTGCGTATAGCGTCTGGAATTTGACTTGGTTCAATCCCTCTTAATTGAGCAACATATTGGAGGTACTCAACTACGGTCAATTCAGGGTATAGCGGTGAATTTTCAGGAAGATAGCCAATGCGGCTTTGGATTTGAAGTCTATGTTGATTGATGTCTAGGCCATCAATAGTAACTTCGCCACTAGTCCCCTCCAAAAACCCAGTCATCATTTTAAGCGTCGTCGTTTTACCAGCACCGTTATGGCCAAGTAATCCAACAATTTGCCCTCGCGGGATTTCAAACGATATGGAGTTGACGGCGGTGAAGGCGCCAAACTTTCGAGTAAGATTTTTAACCTTGATCACAGATCGGATCCTCCTCATCAGGTCAATTTTTCCCAAGCTTAGCATAGAGCTGTTATAGCTGCTACAATCTAATATGGCTTGATGAGACGGATGTCAAGACTTGGCTAGTTTTGTTTGCAGGATTTCTTGCAGTTCGCTTTGAGTATAGTTGATGGTCAGTGTCTGAGCTTTTTCTATCTTCCAAAGACCAGTTTTAGGTCCGTCTTTTTTAAGATGGTGGCGCTTAGCAATATATACCTCACCTTTACTGCTCTCTTTGTTTTTGGCATAAAAAAGAGCTAGAATAGCGCCTGCATGCTTTGCTTTACCACTAGGCTCATCTTTGCTAAAAGGGGCAAGAATATGAGCACCCTTTTGTCCTGCAATATGAAACCATAGGTCATTGCCTTTAGCGCTTTTTAGCAGCTTGTCGCCAAGCTCGGCATTTTTGGCGACAAGCAATAATTGTCCATCAACTAAAAATTTGAAGTAAGGGCTTGCTTTCGCAGGGCTAGATGATGCTTGTGAAGGATTTTTTGGCGGGTTCAACCGCCACTTTGCAGCAATAGCTAAGAGAGCAGCTTCCTCTAACGCCTGCCCTTCTGTAATGGCTAAGTCTTCTGTGAGTGCTTTTATCTCTCTTTGACATTGTGCAATCTGTTCGCCAGCAAGGGTAGTGCTGCGTTTCTTTTTTTTAAGTAACGCATAGAGTTCGCTTAATTGCCTGCCAATACTGTTTGGCTGGTTTTCTTTTATAAAGTCATGCTGTTCAAGGTGTTTTATCTCTCTTTCTAGCTTGAAAGTGTCTTGTGGGCTAGCTTGATGAGCCTTTTGTTCTCTAAGGGATTTGTTAATGGTCTTGAGTCGTCTTTTGAGTCTTTTTTTTATGTGTTGTTGTAAGTAGAAGTGTCCTATTTGCATAGGGTTGTCATTTTCTTTTTTATCCTGAGATTCTAATGTAGATAAGTCTAAAATGAGAGCTGGCAGTCTATTGTCTAGGGCTAGCCAAGAAGATTCATCAAAAGGTTTTAAGGCCGTCTTGCGTTTAGAAAATGTCCCCGAAGGACCATACCGTAAAATGCTATCATGATTAGCAGCGATGAGTTCAAAAAATACTGGTCCAGAGTTATCTAACCGCAAGAAAAAGGCTAATTTTTTTTGGATGTGTACTGGAGCGATAAAATCGCCATTTTCTAGTGGTAAAATTTG
>CALBMD010000209.1 GCA_937896265.1 uncultured Pseudomonadota bacterium | reverse complement strand
GCCTGCTTAAGGTGTGGCGGTGCTCTAAATACTGAAATCTAGCTTGCACTACTTTATCGTTATTGGGGTTTAGAATCGATGGCACAATCCAACTGGAGCTGAGGAGATAGAAGCCAGTTGTGAGTAGGTAAAAGCTCATGCCGGCGACAATAGCGCCAAGCACAGCAAAGCCCATGATCTTATAGGAAGAGACCACAAGGCGGTTAAGTTGGTTGACATAAGATTGAATCATGACCTGATGGTAGCAGTAAGATATCCCTTTGGCAAGGAGGAGACTTTGGAGAAAATTCTACAGGTGACTCCCAGGGCTACCGTATCTAAATGTGAACCCCAGCCAAGAAGATGGTTTGGGAGAAAACGGCATAGGAAATCTTTTGTTTTAGCCTTTCGCAAGTACTTATAACGCCATGTTCAGGCTAGCAAGGTCTTCCCATTGAAATTCAGTATCAAGGTATGAGTTGGGATCAAAGTGTGAACGTTCATTGAATTTTTTCATCTCTGTCTACTGCAGATTTAATTAGCGCCACCCTCAGCATTACTGTTTGTTGCGCAATATATATTATCAGGACCGAAGCTAACTCCATGAAATGTCGTTTCGCAATCTAAAAAAGGCCCTTGGGAACCGTCATTACTAACATTTTCAAGTACCGTATAGCTTGGCGTGACGCAACAAAACTCCTTATTAGGGCCAAAGAGCTTACCTTTAAGTTTTTCTCTGCAGTTCCTGAATGGTGCTGGATTTTCCCCTGAACTAGATTGGTTTTTAAGGACTTTATAGTATTCCTTCACAGCACATAGCTCTCCTTTGGTGCCAAACCTGATACCCTCAAATTCCTTCTCACAATTGTTAAAAGGCTCTATTTTTTCTCCATTAGCCATCAAATTACCTAGAACGTGAACATAGTGTGGTATGACACAATATTCTTTGATTGGACCAAATACTTTGCCTCCAAATTTTTTTTCACAATCTTTAAATGGCGTAGGTTTGCCCCTAGAAAGAATCTCATTGCTCAAAATAGTTTGGTATGTTTCATCCACTTCTTGAGAAGTGTTTCTAACTAAATATGTGCAATCTTCATCACTAATCTGCATATTTGAAGAAATCACTTTTATTCTACTTGGCTCAATATCTGTATCAGCTACCACTGCGCTGTCGTCATCGCGGTCTTTCCTTAACTTGCCATAATAAGATTCATCCATTTTGATCGCAAGAATCACTGGGTCAACCTTCTTTTTGCAATAAAGAAAATGAGCATAATCCATTGCGACTCGATAAATTTCGGTTAGATGTATTTTCCTATTGGAAGCTGATTCAAACTGAGCATTACCTTGCGCAGCGCCTTGCCCACCTTTTGAAAGCAAGAGGCCATCTTTTAAAATAGACTCGGTATTTGCAGCATTTGTAGCATGATAAAGGGTGATGGTTTGTTCAACCACCCTGGGCTCCTTCTTTACCGTCCGGCAACCTAGAGCAAAGCATCCGATAATAAACAAGATGGCCAATTTCTCAATATTGAATGAAAACATTCTTCGACCTTTCAGGTAAATATGCTTTGGTTCTATGGCATGCCACGATTGTAGTATACTCCGAGATCTCATTGTCAGCCAAGATTCTGGAAGTACGAGGTGGTTTTCTGTAACTCTCTGTAGTTATTGGTGTTTTTACCAGAGAGGTGGTGGGGTGGTCTATGCAACGAAGTTTGCGCACTAGGCTCGTTCTAGACGCATTAGAAACAGCTATGACCAAGACTAGCCCTGATATTGAAAGTTATTTTTCATTCAGACCGTGGCTCTCAATATGCCAGTGAGGCATATCGCAATT
>CALBMD010000208.1 GCA_937896265.1 uncultured Pseudomonadota bacterium | reverse complement strand
ATACCTTATTTTGATCGTGTTTATGGCTTGGGAAGCTTTTTTGTTGATATAAAGATTAGAGGTGCCAGATTACTTGGCGACCCAGATCGCTTAAAGGAATTAAATAGTAAAAAAAATATTCTCAGTCATATTGGTGATTTTTATGATAAAGAAACGGGGTGTAGTATCACTAAAGAAGAGATTAAATTCTTTACTAATCTTCAGGCTATGATCTTATTTAACCATCTTTTTGTAAAATATATCTTTGAAAAAGAACCAAAAGATCTAAGTGGTGCTAAAGAAATTAGTAGCTGGCTTGTTATGCATGAAGCTATTGATGTCATTTTTAAGCAGTATGAGGAAGGTATAGATGACTAAATGTTTTTTAATCATTTTCATTATGGCTATAGCTTGTGTTCATTCACCTAAACAGAAGGCGACGATTTTTTTAATTGATGTTGATAATACACTTGGAAGTTATATACCTTTTCCAAACTCAGATATTTTAAATCAACTAAAAGAGAGAAATGTCACGGTTGTTGAACATACATATGTTGTAAATGCTCAGGAACATCGAAAAGAGTTTGGATATTATTTCGGTATCTTACAGGATAAGAGTGAAAAAAAGCGATTAAAATTAAAGATGCTTAAAGATGATTGTATTGAAGCAACACAGTTTTTTGCTCTGAGACCATCTATTTTTGATCTTATTTCTAAGATATTAGCGAGTGCTGGAGATCATCAAAAAGTTAAGATATTTGTTGCTTCCAGAGGATTAGATGAGCGTATCAAATCTCTAATTGCAAGCATTCCCTATACCTACAATGGCAGGTTATTTAGAGATTGTGTGCATTTTGTTTCTCGAGATTTTTTTCGTAAATCCACGATTGTGGATGGCAAAGATCAAGGTGTCAAAAGTGTTGAAAAGCTAGTTGGGCATCTTGAAAAAGAAAAATGGCTTGATACAAATACTGAAAGCAACTTTATAGCTATTGATGATGGGCCTCCACAAAACTATCAGCTCCGCGCAAACGGAAGAGATTTTCTCGCAAAGGTGGAGCCTTTTTATTATTACCAGCTACTTGATTCTAGTTTCATAGAAAGTGATGCAAAGCATCTTGCAGAAGTCTACCAAGCAGTGACCAATTTTATTTCAGATAAAGATGCTGCGAAGTTATAAAGGTATATTCGAATCTAAACAGCAAAATGGATTTGCTTTTAGGATATATAAAAGAGGAGTGTTAATGATGAGACAGATTAGAGTGATGGCAGGTACGACAATACTCACTACTTTATTAAGTGGTGCTGCAATGGCCAGCTCCAGCGAACCAAAGGCGCCAAAAGAAAAGAGTACGACAGAGAGAAATCTCACAGAGCGTGAAAAGCAAAAAATGGAGCAGACTGGCTACAATTGGAAGGAAAGCCGCAATAATGATGATTCAAAGTGGACAAATTCAAGTTGGGATTGGCTTGCTTCTTTTTCGTTTTGGACAGCAGCATCAACTCAACAGCAACATGAAGTAGTTAGATCTGCTAACTTACATCAGCAAACAGCTTCGACACAAAATCAAGATAGTTACAAAACGCAATGGGATGGTAGCTTCTCTTGGAAACTTTGGGAGCACCCATTTTGGAAGAGATTTGATAGACCTGGCGAAGAAGACTAAAGAAAAGACATCGGATTATAATGAAGGTTAAGAATAAAGTGAAATATTTAGAAATTGAGTCAATCGATGGCCTTGGAGCTATCAAGAAGGCTTGTGCAGAGCAAAGAGTTTTTAAGGCTACTACGATGACAATTTTTCAAAACTTTGTTTCTGACCTTTATTTTCCGATGTTACATCGATTTAGTAGTGAAAAAATATTTACTAATTTTGGTTTCGACAAGACAGGATATGATGTTGTTTCTTTGGACTTTTTGCTTACTAAGCTGGAATGCTTAAAAGAACAACCTTTAGATAATATTACTAAAAGTGATCGATACCAAGCTTTTGGAGTCCTTAACGCTCGCCGTTTATTTAATCTATCAACTATTAATAAAGCTCACTTTCCAGACTATCGTCATACTCTTTCATTTTTATGGATAGGACTATCAACAGGGCAAATGCATTTTGATATCCACAATAATTTTCTTTTGCAACTTAGTGGAGTAAAAGAAATAGTAATTATCCCTCCCGAATTTAATGTCATCCGAAGTGGCAAGAAGTATCTTTCTGGGTATTCCAGGTGGGAAGATGATAGTGTTTTAGAGCCATGTCAATGGTTAGCACATATTCCTCATTACAAGACTATTTTGAAGCCAGGTGAGTATGTTTATATTCCCAGCGGTGCCTACCACGCACCGCTTGCTCTTTCATACGATTCCGTTAGCTTAAATTCATTTCTTATTCCTAAACCCTTTGGCTATCAATATAAGTCATTTGAAAAGAAAGAAGAAGCTAGTCTGCCTTATGTGAATTTGATGTATAGCATGTCAAAGCTTTATTATCGTCTGTTTGGTAAGCCATTCTTGCGGAGTGGTCCTTTTGAAATCATGTAGCTACGTAAGAGCCTTTATAGCTGAAGCTATTGGAATGACTGCATTTTGCAGCTTGGGTTTTTTGTACTATCAGATGGCTATCTCTCGATGGAATATCCCTTATACCATAGCTTTCTTTTTTGGTTTGTTGGTCTTCTTAATAAGCTTGATCCCCAGTCCAAAATACTTCATTGCTTTAAATCCAGCAATTAGCATGACTCGCATTATCTCAGGTTCACAAGGCAGATGGATTGGAATAGCAGCTGTCTGTGGTCAGGTAATAGGGGCATCAGTGAGTCTAGCAACCTTGCATTACAGCGGGGTGGGCCTACCGTTAATTGATAGTAGTATTTCAGTATGGATTCTTGCTGTAATTATAGAGGCCGTAGGCTCTTTTCTTATTGCTGCTATTGTAATAATTGGTGAGAAAAATCAGCTGGTTAGGTCTGTTGTTGGTCTTTGGTTGTGGGTGGTGATAACATGCGCCGGTCTAATTTTTAGCCTGTTCGGTCGATCTATTCTCAACCCCGCTATTGCTTTCTCATTGCTTCTTATTAGTGGCACAAGTTCAATATTTTGTCATATTGCTTATGTAGGCGGTCCTTTTTTGGGTGCTCTGCTTGCTCATTTAGTCCTAAAGCTGTGCTATGTTGACAAAAACTAATATTATTGGCTCACTTTCGCTCAAAAAAAGCTAGCATGGCATCCAAATACTGAGAGCCAAATTGCATGGCTCGTGCAGGGCTCCATCCCTCTTCTGGGTGGGGATTATTGGCTGTATCCTTGAAAGGTTGCTCCAAGGTCATAGCTAGGCAGCCAAAACGCTGGGCAATTTGATTGGTGCATACAGCTAAATTAGCTGTTCCTGGATCGTCTAGA
>CALBMD010000207.1 GCA_937896265.1 uncultured Pseudomonadota bacterium | reverse complement strand
TTTTTTCTCGAACTAGGTTAGCGGCGGTCTTACCCAAGAGATTAGCTTCTTCAATTTTTTTGGTGAGCTGAATTACTTTCGCCTTAGTCTGTGCCCTGGCTCGCCCTTCTTTCGACAGTTTGCCAATTTCTTTGGCCCGACGGCGACTTGGCTGAAGGCTTTTAATCTCGGCGATTTTCTTTAAAATTGCCGTTGGATCTTGCTTAGCTAAAACGGCTGCTTTCAAATCACCAGCCAAAACAATAAGCGGTGATAGAAAGTAACAATTCGTCGATTGCCCATTATTTTTGCATGTTCGCTCACCGACAATTAGATATCCCGCTTCCTCTAATACTCTCACCTTGCGGCTAAATTCTCTAGGCGTGGTGGACATTTCGGCAGCAAGGGTTTCTTTCGATTTGAAATTTTCATTTTGCTCTGACGAAAATACTGGCAAATCATCATTTAGAATCAGTGCAATTTTTTTGAGTACAATCTTGTTAGACCAGGTCATATGCTTTTGGCAGTTAGCTAGATCCGGTTTTTTAGGAAGTTGTTCGATTAAATCAAGGATTTCAGATCTATGCATTGATAGCCTCTTTTCTTAGAATTCCTGGCTTTGGCAACAGAGCCAGAAAATCGCTTAGCTTGACAGTGACATAAGAATCGGATCTATTCTTTGTAAAACACAAGACAGGTATGAGATGCTTTTTGCTATGTCCGTGGCCGCTCGCTTGTTTAAGTGCTTGCCAAATGTTGAGGCGCTCTTGATTTTTGACTTCGAAGACAAACGGCAATACCTTCCGTGCCGCTGGTGACAAGATAAGATCTTCGCCCGTGCAGCTTGAAGGAGTGATAAGAATATCGTCTGGCTCTAGTTCAGGAAAAGACAACAGCAAAGCTTCCCTTAGCCCTGCAGCTGCTCTTCTTCCCTTTGCTTTGGCACTACTTATCTTCATCTCAACCTCAATCAAAATGGTATATCGCGATCATCAAAATCATCCCGCGCTTGCAGTGCATCCCTTATTGGACGGGCGTTTTCATGCTTTGATGTTTGGTCTTCACTTTTTGGACTTAGCATCTCGATAGAATCAACGCGTACTGACAGACAGAAACCATGCTCTCCACTGCGCTTAATAAAAGTTCGGGCGGAAAGATCACCGCTAACAAAAATTTTCTTGCCTTTGGTCAAATAGGGCTGGATTTTATGGGCTCTGTCACCCAGCAAAGCACAATCCATCCATTCAGTACTATCGTTGCGCTGGCTAACTGCCACAGCAAATGAGCAAACGGCAATACCTGATGCAGTAGATTTCAATTCCGCATCACGCCCTAAATTTCCAACGAAAGTAGCTTTAATCACTTAGCCGCTCCTAATTTCTGATTTAAAATATGAGTTCTGTCGTCGCGACTATTCATCGAAATTGGCTCATCTATACGCGGGATTAGAAGAAGGTCACGCAGCCAATAACTGAGCGCCGTAGTCAAGCTGGCAGCAACAGCCTTGTCGAGGGACGTACCTTTCTTCGCAATCGCTGGGAACTCCACTTCTTCTGTAAGTTGCTCGCCGGATTCGGTATGAAAAAGAAAAAACCTCGATTTAACTTTGGCAGCAACCTCGTCGGCAGTGCCACTGATATCACTGTATGTCCATCCTGACCGTCCAGCCACTAAAGCATGATCTAGCAGAGCTTTCCTGGCCCTAGAAACCATGGCTTCACTAGAAGTATAGCGATACTTTGAATAATGATTCACTGCATCCTTGGCGACCGATAACAATGATTGATGAGCTAGTGCAAGAGCTTTATATATTTCTTTCATGCAGCATCCTTCTTCCACATCATGATCATTAAACAAAACCAAATGTAATCACTAGCCCTAAGTCCGGCTTTTTTAACGTAGCATCAATGTTTTGACCTCCTCTTCATAGCTAGGCCAAATCCCAGATTCCTTGACTTCAATAAACCGATCGAGACAGGAAAAAACCTCAGCCGTGGCAGTCTCCAAATCCTCAGGTGCGAGCGTGTATAATGCTATAGCATAGGGATAGATTGGCTCGATGGTAACGAAGACAAAGGAATACTGATCGCCATCAGGTAGTAGGCGTTTTGCAGCCGCAAGATAAAAGGCGGCTTGCCAATCGTAATGAAGTTTATTCACAGACTTAGCGAAGCCAGTATAGGGGCATGGGGACGCGCTTTGAGTGGTCTTGAGGTCCACTAGCACTTTGAGCTTAGGATTGCGATAATCCCAACGCCCTTTGGTTTTATGATCGTTATAAAGATCGAACCATGACTCCTCTGATACGCCATCAGCAAACAAAGAGGCAGCAACCTTGTGGGCTCTTAAAGCATCATACATAGCAAAAGCAAGACGCTCGTCGGCGGTCTTGATAACATTCTTTTCTGGGTATTGAGCAATAAGCTCTTTAAAAGCCTTGGTACCACGCCGCAAGTCAGTGGCTAAGTAGCGAGACTTAAAAGCTTCTGTCCCTAGTTCAACTAAAGCATGCAAAAGGGTGCCGGTATCCATTGATCTTGTCGGGATGAAGTTTTTAGACTGGTGATAATAGTGATAGGGGCTGGGAGATAGATGAAAGGAGCGAAGAGCCGATTGCGAAATGGCGTCTTCACTCCGATACGTAGCTTCTGGCAG
>CALBMD010000206.1 GCA_937896265.1 uncultured Pseudomonadota bacterium | reverse complement strand
GTCGTGCTGCTCTGATCGAATACGTCGAAAAAAGCGAACTTGGAAAAGTTGGGACCTCCGATTTCAAGATTCTAAATAGCCTAGCTTGTGAATATCTGCGGCTAGCTAAAAGCGGAAGGATTGATGCACATGAAGCGTTTAGTCTTATTTAGCGAGGGCGTTATGAAAACAGTGTTTTTAACGCTATTTTTACTCAGCTTTTCAGGAAGGTCTGTCGGGGTTGATTTCTTTTCGAAACCTATCGACTACTGGAACAAGGGTAGCAAAGAGCCAAAAGAGAAGGACACGCCAAAGGCTATCTCGGCACCCTCTCCTCCCGTTCCGAAGCCTGCAGAAACTGCGAATCCTGCTCCTTTTGATTGGGAAAAGCACGCAAATCCCAAAAATGACGAGTTCTTTAAAGAAGGAGATTACACCCCACCTAAAGCGTTTATGGAGCTTGCTCGCAATCCAAATGATGCAAATATCAAACGCTGGTTTGAAATGATTGAAACCAAGAATCAATTGCTGAGAAACCTTCAAGACAGGATCGCTAGCTACTTGCAAAAGTCAGGAGCGAAAATTTCAAACGAAGAAAGAGCCATCCTTGAAGAAAAACGGGTAGCACTTGAACCAAATAACCTCGACAAGAAGCGATTCCGCTTCCGCATGTACTTTGATTCGAATTGCCCTCATTGCAAGCAAATGATGGCAACCATGCAAGATCTTCAAGGCCTAGGTTTTTACACGGAGGTGCGTCAAATAGATAAAAATAATCCCAATTTTCCAGTTCCATTCCCAATAGTCCATGCAACCAAGGAGGAGATCATTGAAAAAAATATTACTTCATGGCCGGTTCTTTTCGTCGCAGATGTTGATAAGCAACTGGTTTACCGAATCAACGGATTTTTCCCAACTAGGGAAGTCTTAGCAACTTTGGCAAAAAAATAGATTAACCACCAGGAGGATATTTATGGAGAAGTTAAAGAAGTTAAAGAAGCTAAAAATCAACTATCTCGCGATTGTTTGGTTTCTGTATCTGGTTTGCGCGGTGGCTTCAGTTGCCCTTGGCAAAGGTTTAGCGCTGCCTGGAGATGATAAACATTCGGAGTTGAAAGCGGCAGGTACTCTTTTGCATCTCGTTGATAGCTGGGTATTTACTTTTGGAGCTCGCCTGTTAGCAGGTCTTTCTATTCTTTCAGCAGGCTGGAACCTCAAGGAGCAGAGATTTGCGATGGCTATCATCTGTGTCTTTGCGGCCATTATGATTGGAACTGTTCCAATGTGGGTAAAGAACATATTTGAAATCGGTGGTCACGGCAATCTTTTTGACCCGTAAAGGAGACATATGCACAACTACGATTCACTCAGGCAGAAGTATTCAACAAAGGTTTGTCAGACGATTGATTCACCCATCATGGTCTTTGACTATTTTGAACTGGGGGAAGTCTTTGCGGCGCTGAGCGCGATGATGCTTTTCGGTATCATCCTGTATTCGTGGAAGATGCTCTTTCTGTCATCGTTTTTGATTCTGGGTGTTGGGCCAGTGGTTCGGAGAAGTAATAACAAGGGCGTCTTTATCCACTGGCCTTATCGGCATCTTCGAATGTCTCTGCCTGGTTTGATTAATCCACATAGCAACAAAAAGTATTCAGATTAGAAGGAGACAAAATGATAGGACCAGAAGAGAAGGGGTTTCTCCCTACCAAGATGACCTCTCCTGAGGAGAATGAGGGCAAATTTCGTGATCTGCCAAAGTATATTTGCTATCGCGCCGCTCTGCTGCGAGAGAAGTTGATTCTTAGCTATACGCTAGGTCTTGTTTCGGCCTTCTTCGGAGCCTATTTTCTCATTTCACGTGTTGAAATCTATCAGTTGCAAGACCGTCTACGGGAAAAGGAGTACATTCTGGCGCCAGGGGTGCTAGATTTTACACCCGCATCACCTCAGAGTGTTCCTGACTCCTACGTTCATGATGCTGTAAGTGATTTCATATCCACTCTTGGAAACGTCAATTCTAGTAATATCACCGAGCAGTACCAGTCCCTAAAACGCTTTATGAGTGATCCATTTCAGATCCAATTTGACGCTGACACGTTTGATTGGGTTCATCAGGTAAAAGCAGAAGATCTAGCCCAGATTCTTAAAATCAACGAGAAGAAAATCACATCTAATGACAAGGGGGTTTTTCATGTCGTGGCCTTTGGCCGCGCGGACTACTACGTTGGAGGCGACTATCTTGGTCATGAGGATCAGGTTATTGAGCTTAATTTGACGCTGGTACCACCAGAAGCAAATAAGCTCCAGCAAGCAGGTGAACGTTTACAGCAAGCAGGCGCTTCTCAGGGAAGCAATGCAAAAATTAAATCTATAGCCAAGTCAGCACACAACAGGCTATCAGCTGCAACAGATGATATTTTAGCAGATATTGAAAAGCTGGATATTCAGATTGATCCTGTTAAATTGAGTCGTTTTAAGATCAACGTAAAAGGTCTGAATACCCAGCTTCTTAACATGCTCAAAGAATTGATCAAGTAATCAACTTTTCAGAAACATATTCCAGTCTGCTCTGATTGCATCAAACACAAGACCATTTGCAGGCTTTACAGGCTTCCACAGTAGCTTCAGCCCACATTCTTGTGGTGTTCTGTTATC
>CALBMD010000205.1 GCA_937896265.1 uncultured Pseudomonadota bacterium | reverse complement strand
TGCGTATAAACAAGCTAAGGGGTTCTAATGAAAATACTTAAAAACCTATCAGAAAACGATTACAACCAGCGCTCAGGTCGTCGATTATCTCGATTATAGACCGCAAGACTTTGGCTCATGCAAAAGCGGCGCTCGATAACTTCACTGAGTCAGATAAGGGTGAGTTTGTTATCGGCTCAGCTTGCCATGATGCGATTTTAAGGCCGACGGTATTCGCTGAAAAGTGGGGTGTTTTGCCACAAGGTTATGACGGGAGAACAACGGCAGGGAAGGAGGCGAAAGCGCTACTTTCTAAAACCTACGGTAATAATGTTTTAAAACAAGATGAGATGCTTCAAATTCGCAATATAGGCGAGGGTTTAAACAGACATCCATCAATCAGCAAGCTACTCAGCAGCATAACGGATACCGAGCTTTCCTTGGTGTGGAATGAGCAAGGCATTGAATGCAAAGCAAGACTAGACGCGGTTGCAGTAGTAAACGGTCAAACGATATTGATCGATTTAAAGACCTCTAGAAGCGCAGAGCAGCGAGATTTTGAGCGATCCTGTGTTAGCTATGGCTACATCATACAATCGGCGCACTATCTCGCAGGGGCTAAGGCTTGCGGTATTATAAAAGAGAATAACAACAATTTCATACATGTGGTTATCGAGAAAGAGCAGCCATATTTAGGCGCGGCATATTGCTTAGACGATGCGACTCTTGAGATAGGCGAGAAGCGCAGGCAAGAGGCAATGAGAAAGTTTGCAGCGGCTCAGGCTAACGATATTTGGCCAGGTTATAGCGAGCAGATTGAAACGATTGCAGCGCCTTCGTGGTACTTCGAGCAATCAGGCGATTTTGCCGACGGGATTTAATTAGGAGAATAGAAAATGACAAATGAAATAGTGAAACAAAAAGTAGAATTTGCTGTAGGGTTCTCGAATAAGTTCAGAGAAACGCCGATAGCTCAGGGACTTGTTAAGCATGGGAAAGAGAAGTATCTTGATAAGATACTTAGCAATTTCTATTTTCTAGTGCGGAAAGATCCGACTATTACCAAGTGCTCAACGGGAAGTATTGTAGAGGCAATTACAAAATGTTGCCAGTG
>CALBMD010000204.1 GCA_937896265.1 uncultured Pseudomonadota bacterium | reverse complement strand
CTTCCACTCTGTCAGGGCCAACAACCTTGCCAACAATAGCCCTAATGCGTTCCTCTAATACTTTTTCGATTTGCCTTTTATATTGCAAAAGATCCTTAGATTGTTTCACAGACTCATCTTCTGACTCTACTTCTGAAATTAGCTTGCCATCTGAGCTTAAGATGCTGATTTGATTTGGTTCTAAACCTTCAACAGAATTTGAAACGAGGTGTTGAATTCCTTTAATTTGCTTTGAACCAATATCAAAGCCTCTTTTTGTCTTGAGATAAACAGCAGCTGTTGGTTTTTTTTCATCTCGCACAAAAACGCTACTTTGTGGCATAACGATGTGAACTCGTGCTGAAGTGATGCCATCCATTGCGGATATTGTTCTAGCAAGCTCTCCTTGAATAGCCCTTAATTTTTGAATTTTTTGCTCAAACTCAGTTTGGGTAAAATCACCTGTATCAAATTTTTCCCAACCGACTACCCCTTTTTGTGGTAACCCTTCCTCAGAAAGCATGACTCGAATACGGCTAATATCCTCACTAGGAACCGTAATAGTTTTTTTAGCCTCATCTACCTGATAGTTAGCATAGTTGTTTTTAGACAAAAAATTGCTAATAGCTGCCATGTCTTCAGCTGAAAGCTCAACAAAAAGTGCCATGCGGTTTGAATTGTCTTGAAAATAAGTGATTGACGCGACAAGTACGGCAGTGATCGCTAGCCCAGAAAAAAGCAGAATTTTCTTTGTAGCTGAAAGAGATTCCCAGATTTTTCCTATGGATCCTTGTATGTTGGCAAATATTTGATTGATTTTATCCATGTACTACCTATGAAATCATGCTTAAGCGGCTATGATCAATGGTTAAACTGGCATTCTCATCACTTCTTGATAGGCTTCAAGCGCCTTATTACGAACCTGTACCATCAGATTAAAACTAAGCTCTGCTTTTGATAAAGCTAACATGGTTTCGTGGATGTTTTCATTGGCACCTGTGGCAAGATTCGTTGTCATTTTGTCTGAACTTTTTTGTGCTTGATCTACTTCATTTATCGAATCTTTAACATAGTCAAGAAAGCTCTTGTCCTTACTTGTGCTCTTTTCGCCAATTTGCGTTTCTTTAAAGCCACTACCTAGCAAATCTTTAATAGCAGATTGGTTAAATTTTTGGCCAATTGTAGAACTCATCAGAGACCTCTTTTTTGTTATCTACCAATCTCTAGCGTTTTCATAGCCATGCTTTTAGCTTCATTAAGTGCCGTAATATTAGCTTCATAAGCTCTTGTTGCCGTGATCATATTCACCATTTCGGCCATTACTTCGATGTTTGGCATTTTTACATAGCCATTGGCATCGGCATCTTTATGCGCTGGATTATAAACTTCTTTTGGCGCCTTAGTATCTTGGTGGATATCGACAACAGAAACTTTTCTTAGCTGTGTATCCATTGTTTCATCAAGAAAGTCTTCAAAAGGGTTGCCAGTTGGAACAGCTGAAAAAACAACGTCTTGACGGCGATAAGGCCCACCCTCTGGGGTTCTTGTCGTTTGAGCATTGGCTAAATTGGTACTTAACACATTCATTCGCAGTCTTTGAGCTGCTAAACCAGAAGCAGATATGTTCATGGACTTAAAGAAACTCATCCTCTACCTCCATGGATGGCATAGCGGATCATAGCAATCTTTTTATTAATCGATTCAATCGTTGCTCGATAGAGAATCTGGTTTTCAGCTAATTCCTGCATCTCAATATCCACATCAACCGTATTGCCGTCATGACCGACACTCTCACTTGGCCTTACAAACACATCCGGTGTCATTTCACCGTTAGCATTAGCAAAAGGCTGCTTTTTGTGCTCAGGATGGGTAACTTCTAGAGCCAAGCCCTCTTCAGTTGCTCCATAGATATCTCGGAGCTGTTCTTCAAATTCATAGCCAATAGCGCGAAAGCCTGGGGTTTCAGCATTTGCAATGTTTCCATGCAAGACCTGACTCTTCGTCACCCGCTGATCTAAAGCGGCCATTTGTAGGCGATCTGAAAAATTGAAGAGGCCTTTTAACTCGATCATCTAGTCGCTCTCCCGCAGAGAGGCGCTGTCACGTCAAACCCTTCAGTTGTAAATTCGTTAATCTTATTGCGAAGAGTTCGAAGACTGATCCCCAAAGTTTTAGCAGCATGAGTTCTATTGCCTCGATGATGCTTAAGTGTTTCCAAGATAAAGTGTGTTTCTACCATACGAAGAGTTTGACCAATTGGTAGCGTATTAACCCAATCGAGAGACACCATTGGTGTTTCTCCTTCGATTGGAATACTTACTGCACGAATAAGGTCCTGTGATGACATGACCACTGCGCGCTGAATGATATTTTGCAACTCTCGAACATTGCCTGGCCAAGAATGCTGGGCTAATTTATGTATGGCATCTTCAGAAAGAGTAAGGCCTGGTCTTTGAAAATTGCGTTTGCAATCATCAAGAAATTTTTTTGCAAGTAGCTCAACATCTTTTGGTCGTTCTCTTAAAGGCGGCACTTCAATGTGCAGTACATATAAACGATAGTATAGATCCTGACGAAAACGTCCCTGGCTTACTGCTTGTACAATGTCTTTATTTGTCGATACAATAATTCTTGTATTAATAGGCACTGGCCCTTTACCGCCTAAGCGCTCAATTTCTTTTTCCTGCAAAACACGCAAAAGCTTTGCTTGCAGCGAAGGGCTTATCTCAGTGATTTCATCAAGTAACAATGTGCCGTCACCTGCTTGCTCAAACTTGCCAAGATGGCGTTGATTAGCGCCAGCAAAAGCACCTTTTTCAAAGCCAAAGAGTTCACTTTCTAATAGAGCTGCAGGCATTGAAGCGCAGTTTAGAGTCACAAAAGGTTTATTTTTTTGGTTAGCTGCGTCATGGATTGCCTTAGCAATCAATTCCTTGCCTACTCCTATCTCACCTGTAATAAGCACAGGGACTTTGGTATCAGCGATCTGCCAGATGATATCTTGGATGCGCATCATCTTTTCATCAGCAGCTTCAAAAAGCTTATTTGACTTTTCACGTTCTGGCCGCCGGCCCTGGCGATTCTGAATGAAATCAAGGTAGGTGCTCGCATTTGGATAGCTTGCGGCAGTTGGGTTTTGCGTATAACTAAATTTACTCGTGGTCACCATTTGCGTCCCCTTTTATGGTGAAAGTTGATGTAAACGCTCTTTAGCCAAATTCGCATAAAAAAGATTGTTGCCATCTTGGCTTGCTGCCGTAAACGCCGCCACTGCTTCCTGCCTGCGTCCAACTTTATAAAGAAGAAGGCCACCCTTATATAAGGATTCAGCCCTATCTTCCCAGTTGATAGAATTTGTTGCGGCAAATGTATATAGTTCTGCCGCTTCAAGAAGTTGATCGTCTTTGCGATAATCTTCAGCCAATTCAACAAGCATCTTGGACCATGCTTTTTGCGCATCTCTATCTTTTTCGAGTAAGCTAGGCTTGATTTTTTTCAGCAAGAAAACGCTTTGGCGTCGCTCTGAGATGAGCCCAAGTTCTGTAAAACGCGCTGCTAATTTGGTAATCAAGCGCACTGTTTGCGCGGATGGCGAATAGGATTTTTGCCAATTTTCTCCTTGCCTTTCATCTATAACAGCAAGTTCTGTGCTTAAACTTTGAGTCCATGCATCTAACACAATTAAAGCAGGGGTCTTAAGGAGAGTTGGTGCTGTTAAGGTGTCTTCAAATTCCGATTTATAGAGGCTGAAAACACTCTTTTTATCTTCATCACTTAACAAAGACCATGATAGCCTTAGTTGATTGTCAAAATCCTTGCTAGCTGCCATAGCTCGTTCTTTAGCTAAGCCTTCACTAGGCTGAGTAAATTTAGCAGCTAATGTACTGTTAATAACGGCTGCCCAAAAAGTGGCCTTAAACTTTTTAAGGCCTTTGGGATACTTACTAGCTGCTATTTCGTAATGCTTTAGGGCAGTAGCTGTTTTTCCTAATTGGCGGTAAGCCTGTGCTAATGCCCAAGCAACTTCTGGATCCTTAGCAACGCTCTTTAACCCTTTAGGTATTTCGTCAAAAATTCTTATAGTACTAATGTAATCTTCTTGCAAAGAAGCTTGGGTTAAAGCATCAGCTAACCTTGCAATGACTTCCTTTTTAAGTGGCACAAAATAAGGTTTTCCTGAGTCGCTATCATAGGTACTAAAAAATTTACCAGCTAGGGTTGCACTCTCACTAGACCAAGGGTGCTTTTTAGCGAGTTTACCTTTAAGGATCAAACTTAGAGCTAAAAATGCTGTTCTTTTGCTTTCAATTTCTGGCCACAAGAGCAAAAGATCCTTGCTAAGGGCATCTTCAATATAGCCAATAGATTCTTGATCCTGGAGATTTTCTTTCGTCCAAAAAGCTGTACGTATGTCTTTTTGCGCGGAAATTTCAGCAACTTGGCTCTTGATGCTGTCTAGCTCTAAGGCGAGCTTTGTTAGCTCCTTAGCTTGGTTATTTGCTATTATTTTAATGGCCTTGATGTCCAAGCGGCGCAGCGAAGCAAAATTGGCCAAATCTGACTCAGGAAATTTATTGTTGATGGCTTTAAAATAGCCATCAGCAAGTATCAAATCGCCATGTGCAAAATGCAATTCAGCTAAAGCCCAAAGATGTAAAACATCCTTGTCAAAGATTGTGGCATCTTGGCTAAGTACGGCTTGATAGAGCTTTAGGCTCCGTTTTTCATGACCAAAGCTAAAAAGCTTAAGCGCCATCTCTGCATCTTTTTGCGCTTCGCTTTGCACTTGAGGTTTTATTTGTGTGTTGTCAACCGCATTCTTGCGGCCACGAAAACTGTCTATAACAATCGGATAAATGTAGATTGGATATTTAGTCCAGTAAGAAGCTCGCCCTTCAGCCACCTCATCTAAGCTCAAAAGGGTGCTCTTATAATTTGGTGCTGGTTCAGCTTGCAAAAGTTTATGCTTGGGCGCAAGGCTTGGGGTATCAGGTGTTTTTGCTGGTTCTTGCTTATTTTCAAAATCTAAAGGCTGAAAGGCTGGTTGTTGTGATACAGAGCGTTCATGGTTTTGATTTAGTACCGCTGTATCTTCTTCAAGGCCAACGTTAGCAAGAGGCAAGCCTGTTTGTGGATCAAGGTCTAAGGCGTAATTTTTATCAAACAGATCAATAACGAGACGAAAGGGCATTGTCATTGCCCGCACACTACCCTTTATTTCTCTGCTTTTTAAGAAAAGTTCAAATTCACAGCCTCCAGGTCCTAGGTCTCTTGTCAAAATACGGTCAACTAGTCTTGGGTCATAGTAGTTAAGAGGAGCAAGAGCTGTGGCATTAGATTTGGGCAGCCGTACAAGGATAGAATTTGCACCGATATTCTCAGCAGAAGAAAAGGGAACTTCCTCTGTAAACCTCAGAACTAACTCAGCAAAGCGCCCTCTAGCCATCATTGGGCTAGTCTGGCTAGACAGCAGGAGTAGAAGGACAAGTTTTTTTATCCGCAGGCGAATTTTTGTTCCTCAGCACATGTTAAGGTAGAGGCCCTAAGAAAAGAAAAGCAATTTACGTGCCAAGCTCACAGGGCAAGCATTCCATGCTTTGAGCTGTCCTAGGACTCTCAAATGACGATTGTTCGTCAAGCCCGTGACGTGAAGTGCCAAAATCCTGGCAAAGAGGACGTTTTGCTGTTACTAGTAGGTGAAACGCCATCAAAGTGTCATAGGAGTCTTCTTTTGCTTCCTTGGATCAAAACAAAAAAATCACTTTCTGTAGCCGTCATAGGCGACCTTATCTTAGATGAATACCTAGAGGGTCATGTTGAAAGAATATCGCCGGAAGCTCCTGTTCCTATCCACCGAGTAAATAAGGCATTTGTTCGGGCAGGCGGCGCTGCAAACTCAGCGTTAAATGTTCAAGGAGTGGGTGTTTTAGCTAAAATTTTTGGTGTCGTTGGCAACGATGAAGAAGCCAAGAAATTAAAGCAAATTTTTACCTCCCAAGGTGTCAATGTCGAGGGATTAGTTACCAACTTCAATAAGCACACAATTAAGAAAACAAGGATTGTGGCAGCCAATCAGCAAATGTTGCGGGTCGATTGGGAATCTCCTCAAGAGCATGATAGGCAGGACCAAGAATTACTGTTTGAAAAGTTAAAAGCCCAGACTTTTGACGCTATCTTGATTAGCGACTATGGTAAGGGTGTTTTGGCCAAAGATCTTCTGGAGAAGATTTTTAAGCTGGCAAAAGAGCGTCAAGTTAAGGTGGTGGTTGACCCCAAGGGACGAGATTTTGCTAGATATGTTGGTTGTGATCTCATTACCCCCAATAAAAAAGAAGCGTTGCTGGCCCTTGATAAAACAGAAGAAGAAGGACGAAGTTTAGCTGCTGAGCAGATAGGCATTGCCTTACAAGAAAAGTTTGGCCTCAAGGATGTTCTTTTAACTATGGGCGCTGCTGGCATGATGTATGTCTCTGCTGAGTCAAAAAGAGGCTGTCACTTCCGTGCTCCCAAAGCTAGAGAAGTTTTTGACGTTTCAGGAGCTGGCGATACTGTTGCCGCTTTGGCCACTGTCGGCCTGGCAGCGGAGCTTGAATTAGAGACTATCGTTGACCTTGCAAATATAGCAGCTGGCTTAGTTGTTGAAAAATTTGGCACCCAAGCTATCGGTTTGGATGAACTGACTCAAGCTTATGTTGGCGAGCCAGACGATTTAAACACCTTAATAAAAAATAAGGTAATGAATCTGAAAGATTTGACAGAAAAAATTGCTACTTATCATAGCTTGGATAAAAAGATTGTGATGACTAATGGCTGCTTTGATATCTTGCATACAGGGCATCTTACCTATTTGAATCAAGCTAAAGACCTAGGTGATATTCTAGTAGTTGCTGTTAATACCGATGCATCGGTGCAAAAACTTAAAGGACCAAACCGACCTATTAACAGCGCTGACCAACGCATGTTCATGCTAGCTGGCTTGGCTTGCGTCGATTATGTAACTTTCTTTGCAGAAGACACTCCTATCAATGTTGTAGAAGCGTTAAAACCCAATGTCTTAGTCAAAGGTGGCGACTATCAAGCAATTGACACTATCGTGGGTGCTGATTTTGTTTTAAAAAAAGGCGGCGAAGTGAAGATTTTGTCTTTTGTCGAAGGTAAGAGTACAACAGCTATTATCAATAAAGTTGCCCATTTAAATGAACCTTAAGGCTATAAAAATCGGTAAGGCTCATGAACCGTATACTAGCCTTGTTAAAACCTATCCAAAGCGACTAAAGCCTTTTTGTCCGATGGAACTTGTCTACCTCAAGGATAACCCAGCTCTAGTTAAATACCTGGAGAAGGCTAAAGGTGCTTTTATCCTTTTGTGTGATGAGAGAGGCAGCCGACCAGATTCTGTTTTGTTTTCTAAATACTTGCTGGAAAAACTAAGCTTCCATCAGCAGGTCTTAATAGTTGTAGGTGATGCTTATGGTTTTAGTGAAGAAATTAGAGAAAAAGCACATGGTCTTATATGCCTTTCAAATTTTGTGTTAGCCAACGATATAGCCTGGCTTGTGCTCAACGAGCAGCTCTACCGTGCCTTTATGATCAAAAACGGCCATGCCTATCATCACGGGGATTCTTAACAAACCTTAATTTGCCACAAGATAGCATCATAGAAATAACTCTAAGGAAGAGACCATGCGTTTACTAGTGATTGAAGACGATGATCCTTTGGCAAATTTGATTGTGCGCTGCCTTAAAGATGAGTCTTATGCTGTTGATCGGGCAGCTGATGGCCAAGAAGGTGAGTGGTTGGCGTTTGAAAATCCCTATGATCTTATTATCCTAGATATCATGCTGCCGCGCAAAGATGGTATTATGGTGCTAAAAAGCCTCAGAGAGACCAAAATTAACGTACCGGTCTTACTGTTAACAGCTAGAGATAGCGTTGAAGACAGAGTGAACGGCCTAGATGTCGGTGCTGATGATTATTTGACAAAGCCTTTCTCCGTCGAAGAGTTTCTAGCAAGAGTCCGCGCGCTTTTGCGGCGCCGTGGAGAAGAGCTCTTACCAAGCATCCTTGATCTTGGCAGCCTACAAATCCATTTAAATCGCAAGGAAGTCATTGCAGCAGGGACAAAGATGGAGCTTACTAGCAAGGAGTATGCACTTTTAGAGTATTTTGCTCGCAACGTTGGTTCCTGCCTCTCAAGAAGCCAGCTTTCTGATCATGTTTGGGATCAAAACTTTGAACCAAGCTCTAATGTTGTTGATGTTTATGTCGGCTACTTGCGTGCCAAATTTATGAAAACTCTTGCTAGACCTTTAATTAGAACCGTGCGAGGGCATGGTTACATGCTAGATACGCAAGGTTCTGGTGGGCATGATCATGAGAATTTGAGTTGAATCTTTCTTTGCAATTCTTAGACAAAATTCCTCTGCGCTACCGGCTAACTGTAGCCCATAGTGCGGTGATGGTTATTACCTATTTTTGCTTTGGTATAGGTCTTTTTAAGGTTGTTGAAAAAAATCTAAGTGATTCTCTTGATTCTGCTCTCAGCTCAACAGCGCAATTTATCAATGATTCAAGGGTATTAAGTCAAGATTACTCCATGGATCTGTTGGTCAAAGAGATTTTTGAAACTCATGGTATTGCCTTGGACCTCACCCCGGTGCGGGCTTATGCGCAAATTATGAATGTCTCAGGCAAAATTCGATCCAAGACAGCAAACATCCGCGTTGACTTGCCCATTACACCTAAATCTTACTACCGGGCTGAGCGTGGTTTTTCCACCTATGAGACATTTACTTTACTAAGCCAAACGCCTTTACGCCAATTTACCTTACCTGTCATGGTTCATGGTAAGTTTACCGGCGAGATTATCCAAGTCGCAAGCCCCCTAGATCAAATGATGCATTCTTTGGGTAAACTGACACTTCTTCTGTGGATTAGTCTGCCTCTTGCCTTTCTTATCTCTGTGCTCATAGGTTATATTTTAACAGTGCGAGCCCTAAAGCCCGTGCAAGTGATGTCAAAAGCCGTCTCTCAAATGAGCATCAATGATCTAGGCACTAGGCTTCCTGTTTCCTTAGCAAACGATGAAATAAGCGACTTAAGTACAACATTTAACAGGCTCTTGGCCCGCCTTGAAGACGCTTTCTCTCGTCTAAGACGCTTTTCAGGCAATGTGTCGCATGAGCTTAGAACTCCTTTGACTGTTCTAAAAGGGGAGGCTGAGCTGGCATTACGCAAAAAAAGGCCTCTAGAAGAATATGAAATGGCATTGGCGCGGATTGTTGATGAAGCTAACCAGATGACGAAGATAGTGGAAGACCTATTACTTTTGGCTCGTGCTCAAAGTAAGGCTGTTGCTATTTCGTGGGAAAAGATAGATCTTGCAGGTTTTCTTTCTGATATTGTAGGGTTTTGTCAGGAGCTGTTTTTAGGCAGAAACATCCCTATCCAGATAACAGTTGATCCTTTACTTTGGCAGATAGAGGCTTCTCGCAGCTATTTAACTCTTATTTTAAAAAACTTACTTATCAATGCCATTAAGCATTCAAAAGAGCCCTTACCTGTTGAAATATTCGTCTATCGAGTGAAAAAAACTGTCTTTTTTGCTATTAAAGACAAGGGTTCTGGTATTGATGAGGCCCATTTACCCTATATTTTTGACCCCTTTTTCCGCGCTGATACAGCTAGAAATCGCTCTTTAGGAGGTGTAGGTTTAGGCCTTAGTCTTTCTTTGGCTCTCGCAGAATTGCACTTTGGAACCATTGATGTAGAGTCTAAGTTGGGGGAAGGTTCTACTTTTACTGTGTCTATACCCCAAAATTCAATGAATGAATAAAGGCTTAAAAACAAACTAGACTTGTGGATAAGTTGTGAATAAGATTTGTCGCTAAACTACTGAGAGCGGGGATTATTAGCCGTGGTAAAGAAAAGCAAAGGCAAATCTTTGCCCCTCATCACCAGGCGCTTTCAGATTGAAGACAATGCTCAAGAAATTTTTGAGCATTTTGTCAGGCAAGAGATTTTGTTGCCACAAAAAGAGGAATTGCAACTTAAGGCAGAGAAAAAGACAAAAGCAAAGTCACGTGAGTACCTCATCGATTTACATGGCCTCACTGGCGAGCAAGCGCTGTTTTTTTTGGAGAAAAAAATTGCTTCTTTAAAAGAAGCAGCAGGTGATGTCTTGGAGCTAAAAATCATCACAGGTAGGGGACTTCGCAGTGGCCGCCAAGGGAGCTTGCTTGCTGGTCTTGCTCATGATTTTGTCTTAATGAACTATAGTCAAGATATTGTGTCTATTGAAAGTTCCCCCATGGAAACCGTGATTGACGGCGTCTGTTTTAGAGGGCACTTTCGCGTAAAATTGAAAAAATAATCTTTATTGGATAGAAAATGAATAAAAGCCTAGAAAATACTTATCAGCTAAAAATCTCTTTTAACGAAGATGTCAAAGATAGCGTTATTAATTTTCTTTTTGAAAATGAAGTCCATAGCTTTGTTGAAGGTGAGATCGATCAGCTTGATCTTGATCCCAGCCATGATAAAGGACTTGAAGAGTACAATCTGCTAGGAGGTGACAAAAGTCCACTTTCTATCTATAGCTTTGATGAGAGTTTTTTGCTTGCTCTTTTTGGGCGGCTAAGCTCTTTATTTGCTAAACAAATTGCGTTAGTCTTGACCTGTCAGGAAACAAGCACTTGGCAAGAGGGCTGGAAAAGCAATTTTAAACCCATTGAAACAGCCTCATTTCGCATTGTCCCCCCTTGGGAAAAAAGCAGCCAGCAAAAAGATAATCTTTCAGAAATTGTCATCGAACCTGGCATGGCCTTTGGTACGGGCCAACATGAATCGACTCAGCTTTGCATTCTTGCTTTAGAAAAACTCTTTGCTGATGGTATGACAGTAAAAGGGCCAAGTCTGGATATCGGCACAGGTTCTGGCATCTTGGCTATTGCTGCCGGCAAGCGTGGCTTTGTTCACAACTATGGCTGTGATATTGAGATCGATGCTGTGCAAGTAGCAAAATTAAATGGTTTAACCAACGGTGTCGAACTCACTTTGTGGCAAGGTAGCTTAGACAAAAGACCAAACGATTTACCGAAAGCACAACTTATTTTTGCTAATATCCTTCTGCCTGCTCTCAAGGAGCTTTTACCAGAGATTGCTCAAGTTTTGCTTCCTGGTGGCTTTGTTATCATGTCTGGGATTTTAGTAGAGCAAAGTTTTGAGCTTGAGGAACAAGCCAAGACTTTAGGCCTTAGTTTTGCTTTTAGGCAATCTCGTGCTGATTGGGCATCTTTGGTGTTGGAGAAAACCACTTGAGCCATCTTTTTTGCTTTCTTGCTGAACAAGCACAACCAGATCATTGGCTCATTAAAGAGCAAGAGCTTGTTCATTTGACGAAAGTCTTGCGGCTAAAAGTCGGTGATAAAGTACAGGTTTTTGATGGCAATGGCGCAAGCGGTGAAGGGGTCATTACCGATTTATCAAAAACCCAAGCGCAAGTCACAGCAAGGACAATAGCAAGCACTGCTAAGACTGGCTCTTTGACTTTGGCTATTTCAGCACTAAAACCAGGCAGCTTAGATGAGATTATTCCTCCGCTTGTAGAGCTAGGGGTTACCAATCTGTGTGTTTTTTTATCAAAAGGTCACGAGAAGAGTCGATTAGCAGCAGAAAAGCTTGGTCGCTGGCAAAAGATAGCACTTGCCAGCACAAAGCAAAGCAAAAGAAACTATCTGCCTAAAATTGAAATCTTCTCAGACCTCAAAACTCTCCTTGCCGCTAAGAATATAAAAGAGGGGTTAAAAATATACCTTGACCCTCAAGGTGAAAGGCATGCTTATCAAAAGATTGCCACGGCTAACGAAATGTTTGTTGTGTTAGGCAGCGAGCAGGGTTTAAGCCTGGAAGAAATAAGCTGGCTCAATGAGCTTAACTTTAGCCCTGTAACACTTGGTCCATATATTTTGCGAGCCAAGACTGCAGCTATTAGTTTGTGCTCTTTATTCCATGCCTCCTGGCCAAGAAGTGATATAAATCCAATTTAATGCTAAAATAGCACATAATGCCAGGACACTAGCGTTAATTGGAGAATCCAGCATGCTTTTTGCAAAAACGCGGCGCGAGGGTATTCTTGTTGAGCCATATAAACAATTGCGCTTTGGCATCACTTTTTTAATCATCAACCTCTTTTTTTCTTTCTTGCTGCTTGCCATATTTGGCTACTTCATTTGGGATATCTACGCGACTATTTCTATTTACTTTCAGCTAGATGGCGCACAAAACTTGATGACGCTCGGCAAGTTAATTAAGCCTGTCCTTTTAGGCAGCGTGCTGGTTGGGTTTTTTATTGCAACGACTCTTGTCATGTCTGCAAAATATACCCACCAAATATATGGCCCTCTTGTTTCAATAAGGCGATTTTTAGATGAGCTTTCAGAAGGCAGAACCCCAAGCCCTATCGCTTTGCGCTCTAGTGATCAATTGCAAGATTTGGCAACTAAATTGAATCAACTTGCTGCAAATAAGACTTTCATAAATCGAGAATCTAAAGCAAAATTGGCTGATTTTGTTGATTGCCTCGTGA
>CALBMD010000203.1 GCA_937896265.1 uncultured Pseudomonadota bacterium | reverse complement strand
GCTAAAAAGAGCTATGCAATTCAATCTTGAGAAACCTCTTCTTTCAAAGATGGCACGAAAAGTTTTAGCGTCTTATTTTGAAACGGATGAAGCTATTGAAAACAAAGCTTTAATTTCTTCTCTTTACTGGGTAGCCAAGGAAGAGCCTGATCTTATTTTAGAATGGTTGCCTGCGAAAATTTGTATTTCTGGACTAAGATGGGATTATTTAGATCTTGTGGCCAGAAATATTCTGGCAAGCCGTCGATCTTTTGTGAGCAAGGGAAGATTTGCGGAGAGATTTGCTACTTGGCCACCTGAGTTTTCTCGCGAACGTTTACAAGCAGCAGATGTTGTCCAATTGATCAGAGCGCTTTTACTTTCTGACTGCCCTTTTTTAGGAAAAGATCGATGGCTTTTGCTCTCAGGGTGTAATAAAGATGCTTTGCTTGGTGCTTTTGAGCTATTAAGCAGCTCAGATCGTGATTTGATTACTGATTGCTATAGCATTTTGTTACCTGAATTCCGACGCGTGCCAGCATTAGACGATAATCTTAATGCTCTACTGCAAGAACAAGAAAAAAATTTTTTGGACACAGGTTTTCAGGTCGATATATTTTTTTTCTTAAACCAAGTGAAAGAGCAGCTAGCTCAAGATCTATCAAATTCTGATCGCTCTAGTTTCATAGATCTTGCTTATCGTCGTAATGCTATAGAGAGAAATGTTCAGATGCTCGAAAGTTTTTGGCCTTCTCTTTTAGCAACATGGAAATCGCCAAAAGAAGATGGTCTGGCAAATCTAGCTAATCTTGCCCGTTCTGCTCCAAAAATTTATAGCGTTTGTTATATTAGAACTTTAGGTAGATTTAAGGGTTCTGATGCAGCTTGCTTAAAGCTAATAGACTATATTCGCTCAGAAAGCGAACAGGAGCTGCGAGAATTGATGCAGGCTTTTGCCCAAATTGGTACGCCAAGAGCACTGCAGGAGATGCTTTTTGCACTTACGCGGCCTAATTTGAACGAAGGTTTGGCGTTATATACCTGTCAACTTTTGCGTGGCAAAGACTTAAGCCTGGTTGAGCATGATCTGCATGGTAGCTTAGAAGACTTTGCTAGACGGCGCAATAAATCAAATCTCGAGCGTGAGGTAGAAGAAGTTCTTCATGATCTTTGGCATCCTCTGCAAAAAGGCAAGGAGGTTATGCAGGAAGTTGTTGATGGCTCTATAAGTTGGCGTCTTGATGAGGATCTTGCTAAAAAGATTCCAACCTTTGCTAATTTATCCGCTGAGGTCCGTCGCGCCTTACGTACAGCGCAATTTTTTCATAGTCAGCTTGGGAATGCTGAAGCTAGAGGTATTGATTTTAGCCCTGTAATTGATATGCAGTATAAGGCGATGGAGCTGTTTTTTCGTGAATTTTTTGAAGATGAATGTAACAGAATATTGTCTAAAGGTGTGCTGCAAAGAAAACTAGATGTGTTAGGTTATGCACGCCCGATACCTAAAGCGATGGATGAGTTCGAGTCTTATATTGCGTCGCTGCCAATTATTGCAGATATCCCTTATTTTAGTAAATTCAAACTCAGAAAAATGCTGCGTGGGATTTGCCTTTTTCGGCCAGGTAAGAGGTTTACTCTGGATGGGTTAAAAGCTTTTGCCATCTTTTTTCTTTGTTTTAGCCGCCAAAAGTGCTCTTTTGGCTTTGGGGGACTTTTCCCATTAAATTTTGACGATGATAGAAGCTTGGCTTTGTTTGTTAAAGATCTACATATTTTCCAAGATTTTCGCAACAGGGCAGCTCATGAAGGCTTTAGGCCTCAAGCTCGTCAAGGTATTGATGAGATCTGGGAATGTACAGCCCGAATTATTGCGCAAGTTGAGCAGATAAAAAGTACAAAGAAAAAGTTTTTGGATGGGTCTGTAACAGATCCCTTATGGGGATGACATACTTTGTGAGCTAACGAAAAAACTAAGAATGAAAAACAACTCTTTACGTCTAGTCTTTGCACTCATGATCTTTCTACCACCACTTTTAGTGCAAAGTATTTTTCCTTTGATTTCCCAGGATAAATGGCGATCCATTAGTGAATGGGCCTATCAAAATCTATCCTTGGTTCGCGATGTAAAAAAGCGAAATAATATGCCATCTGGTGTTGCTGTTGTTAAAATAAGCCCTGCGACACACCATCATTTTAAGAAGCAATTCAGCCGTGATCATTTAAACATTTATTTGAAAAAAATGAATCAAGCAGATAGACCTTGGATTATTTCATTGCTGACTCAAACGGAGATTCCTTCTCGCCCAGAGCAAGACGCTGAATTTATACGACTGCTACAAGGTTATGGACGCTATGTCGGAACTTCAATAACTATTGCTAATGATTTAGATTTGAAAGACCCGTTTAAGATCACCCAAGCGCCAAGTTTTAGACGTTCTTTTTTTAATCGATCTGGTCAGCCTCCAGCTAGTTTACCTTTTTTGCCATTACAGCTTTTAGAAAAAGAAGATTTTATTACCTCACAAGCTGTCACTGGCCTTTATCCATCAGTTGCAGCTGAGGGTATGGGAACTTGCATGCACCCTTACTTTGCAGATGAAGGAGAGAGCTTTGTTATTCCCACATCGTTTCTATGGGTAAGTGCTCTGGCCACCAAGTCGCGCCTTAAAACAGAGGAAGCTAAATGGCCGCCAGAGAGTGAAGCAAAAAATAGAGAGTGGCGCGGATGGCTTGATGTTACCGCAACTATCTGTTTAAGCAGCCCTCAAGAATCGACGAAGGACTATTTAACAAGGCGTAATATTCTGGTTCTTGAATTCTCTGATGTTATTGAAGATAAGATTAAAGATGTGTTTGGAAAAAAAATTTCTATGGCTAAACTTCTTGAAGGCAGAGTGCTACTTTTGACCTCCGAGAAGGATAAGGTACGCGATCCATTCGGGCCAGACTCAGAGGTAAACAATTTTGTTTACCCTCATGAGATTGAAGCTCGCTATTTGGATAGTCTTCTAAATAAGACTTTTCTCAAAAAACCGCGTGCGATCAGCCTCAAAGAAACTCGTTATTTACCACTTATCTTGGCTTTCGTCTTTGCTGCTGGCGCTTTGATAGTCCCTTTTGTGCAGATCTTTTATTTAAGTCTTGTGATTCTTCTTTTTCTCATCTTTGTCGTGCTTTATCGCCTAAATATCGATATGATTTTTCTTATTCCAACAAGAGCTCTTTTTGCTGCAGCACTTTCATCTTTGCTGATCTATACCTTCCTTTTCTATATACGTCGTAAGACTGATTTTCGACTTAAGCGGTTTTCTCGCAATCTGAGAGCTAAGCTTAGCCAGTGCAATACTTTAGAACAGCTTAGGATTGGTACACAAAATGTTTGCCGTTCAGAATTCAAATTATTTACGCTGATTTTTAAAGACTTTGATCTGGATTTACATCAAGCTGCTGGTGATCCAGAACTTGCCTTTCAGTATCTTGTTAAAATTGGGCTTAGGCAAGATGATCTAGACCGAATTTTGACTGAACGTGAGAGCAGATCTGGGCATTCTCCAGAACTGCATATGATACAAAATTCACTTTCGAGAGCCAGTAGTACAGTTTTCAATCAACTTAGACAGCGATCGTTTGCCACAGCATTAGCTGTAGCAAACGATTTCAAGCGTCTAGGAACGATCGATTTAGCCTTGAAATATGAGCCTTACGAAGAAGACCTCGTTATTGCTATTGTTAATGTGATGCAGCAAGAGCTTTCTTTAAATTGGGCGCGCATTGAAGATAATGTGAAAATAAAGTTGCGCGAATTTCACAAATTGGTCGAAAAAAGCAGCCTTAAAACGATTCAATACTTTCTACCTACTTCCATACTTTATCGCTTTTCACAAAATAGATCTCTTGAAGACAATATTAAGAGCACCCTTGCTCCAAGGTTAAGTAAGACGGCTTTATTGCAAGCAAGATTTGTCAAATATGATGAATCGATTGTCACGGATGTTTTTCAAAAGATTTCTGATGTGCTTTATGAATACTATGAATTGCCCTTATTTGAAGCCTCACAAGTAGCACAGGTGAAGATGCTAGGAGATCGTATTTGGTTTATTGTAGATGAGATAATGGCAGCAAACCTAGAAGTTTCTTGTTCAGATCTTATACTATTCTTAACTTGTGTTTTCCGAAAAGAAGCAGAAAAACATAATCATCTCAAAGAAAATCGGCCGCGGATTGAGTTGGAATTTATTGCTCACTACGGTGTTGCAACGCTTGGCAATTTGCTTAATCAAAAGCGGATTGATTATAGCCTAAGCGGTAAGCCTTGCCACGTTATAGAAAATCTTGAATCTCTGCGCAATATGAAAGTAGAAGCATTTCAAGCGTTGCATGAAACTATGATTTTGACTAAGGATTTCATTGCTGATCTGAAGGTATATCAAAACCTAGAGTTCAAAGCTGTTTCTCTTGTTGGGCTAGAGCAGGATAACCGCTGGCAGGAGATTGAAACAGTACATTATCTGCCCTTGGAGACAGTTTTTAAGATCGCTGAAAGCACCACGATTCGAGATCTAACCCGCAGATCATAGTGCGACTTTCTTTTTTGGATAATTTTGGAGAGAATCATTCAGAACAAAATTTGGTTGCCGCGGCTCTTGCTTCTTTTATTACAAGAGTAAAAAATTCTGATGTTTCGCCTTGAATATTGATTGTTGGCCGGTGGTAATGGTTGATACCTTCTTTCATATGGAGAATTAAAAAAGGAAAAGAGCCCGTTAACCTTTTGACAGGCTCTTCAGAGATTTTTGCATTACCGGTTAAAATTTCGTTGCCGTCAGAGGCAACATCAGCGGACAAAGCAATAGTGGTAGATTGGCTTTCAGATAGGCTTAACTTGCGAAAATTACATTCTTTCGTGGTCACTAGCAGTTTTTGATCTGCATCCTGATATACTAAGGCCTTATAGGACCCACCCCCATGATATCCAAGCTCAATGCTTGGGATAATAGTAGTGGAATCAGCGCCCTTTGCTAAATTGGTAAATGCTATCACAGCGAATAATAAAAACTGACTTTTCATATTTGCTCCTAAATAAAGATAGATAAAAATTGCGTCCTAAGGATAGGTTCAATAACTGCTGCGGTCAAACAAAATCTCAAATCTCGGATTGGCTGATATGAACTGGAGTTCACTCTCCACCCTAGGCCTGTACGAGCGTTAGCGAGTTCCTAATTGACTAGCTAGACGTTTCTTGTCTTTTCAGCTATTTAATATTAAAATCCTCCTTCAAATTCAATGGATCTGAGTATGAAAGACGTCTTGCCATTCTTATTTTTTTCTCTTTTGCTCTGTTTTTCTTGCGGCGAGCGGGACAAAGGAGAGAAGCGCAGATCTCTCAATGAATCTCCAACAGATGAATTTCCCTTTCCTATTGCCTTAGAAGAGTATGATTGCCCCGAAGGGACAGTTACAGATTTAGGTTATCGTAAGGTTTGGCTCTACAATGGCCGGTCAACACTAGCACAAGAAGTTGATTTAAGGAATGTTTCCGGAAAAGGATTGCGTAGTGATGCTATCCATCAAGCTATGACAGCCCAAACAATGCGGATTCATCAAGCTAAAACTGAGCTCAAAGGATTAAGATCTCTGCTCATTTGTCAACCAACATATAGTAGAGATAGCGCTGAAAATGCTGGATTAGCTATGGCTTATGCTGTGCAGCGAAGCCATAGTTTTTTGGAAAAACTAACGGCTAAAGGTATGCGCTTTTCTTTGTCAAAAATAGATCTGCTCCTCCCTGAAACGGCCTATGATCATACAGAGCTTGGGTATACCTCTTTAGTAGATAATGCCTTTTGGCAGCAATCAAGTCAGTTTATTTACCCTTTGATTGTGGTCTACCCTCATAGCGTGCGCAGGCGGCAAAAACTCAAAGCTTACTTTTGGGAACAGCCCCTTATTGTGGCGCATGAATATGGCCATCAAGTGTTTGCTGCGTTTGTCCATCTGAATGACTTTCCTTATCTTCGTTCATCAGGTATTGATAGCAAGGGCTGGACATCTAATTACATTTTACAA
>CALBMD010000202.1 GCA_937896265.1 uncultured Pseudomonadota bacterium | reverse complement strand
AAAGCCTTACAGCCAAGTCCCAAGAAAGGCCAAAACTTCGCTTTCAACTATGTGTATATCGCTAGCATCCATAAAATCTGACCCCAAAAGCATACCCATAAACAACGATCGGTGATGCCAACCACCTGCTATTTCTAGCTCTCTTGACTGGTCATATTTAAAAATCTGCTTTGCAGGTAACCCAAGCTTTGACCCCTTATAAAGGACTATTCGCCCAGCCAAATAAAAGTTGCTCAATACCCAAGTAGCAGCAATGCCACCACCAGCATGAGCAAAGCGGTGATATATGAGGGCTTCATCACCTCCAGAAACAGGCGGCAAACCGTTTCTCCCTGACAGCTTCTTTTCACCAAGACGCAACCCTAAAAGCCAGGACCATGATGATCTCTTCTGACGCTCCACTCCTGTCAATGGCCCGACAAAGGAGTACTCATCGCCTCTTAGCGTGTAATAATAATCAAACTGATAGCTAGTGGCGCTGATATCATCATCTTGTCCTAAATAGCCATTCTTTTCGGCTTCACGAGTGTTTCCAGCCGCAAAACCTTTTCTAGACATCTGTTGAAGATAAAAATAATGAAAGCGCCCTAGCTGCTTTTCTAAAGAAAGACTATCGATACGGCTTGCCCCATTATAAAGAGCGATGTTGCCAACCCGAACACCACTCATAGCCTCACCATTCCTATAAGAATAAGTTCCAGAGCCTTCTAAAGTAAGACCTCTTGATGCTATAAGAAGCGCCAAATTGATCATGCGATTCTTACTGTAAGTTTCAATATAGTCTGTCTCAGGTAAATCGTTAAGAAACAAGAACTCATAAAGCTGAGTTAGCATGCCTTTGTCTTTTGTCTCTTCTTCAACTTTAACATTCGCAAAAGCTCCTCTATGAGGGGAGGGGAGGGGAGATGAGATAGAGTATCAAGAGCAATAGGCTAGCTTGATTCATGATGTAATCCTTCCTAGCAAAGGGCTGCTTCTATTTTAGCTCAGCTTGTCTGTAGAACATCATATGATGGAAGAATTTGTTTGCCATTTTGGGGATAAATTAATCTAGAATAGCGATATATTCCAGCGTAAGAGTGAAAGTTCACTCTAGATAGAATAGTAGGTCGGTAGTATGCAGAATCTAGGCCACTCGAGAAAAAAACGAGCTACTCTCTATGCTGCTGAACTTCTACCTTCACCGGCATATGTGGCGCAAAGTTTTCCCATGTAAGCTGATTTGAACGCGCATGCTTAGAGAACTTTTTCTTTTGAACCCCTCTGAAAGCAAAAGCGATACCTTCTGCTTCAAGTTTTGTCTTTTGAGCAAGAGCTTCTTCCAAGCTAGCAAAGCTCATAGCTTCCAGCCTTTGAACCAAGGTATTAAAGTCCTCAAAGTTTTCGTCTCCTATTTCAAATAAAGCATACTCTGAACTTATTTTTGCAATTATTTGCTCCTGAGAGGGTTGTGTGATTTTGAGCAGATACCCTTCACCTGCATACAAGCGACAGCTAAATAAATTAATAAACATACACAACGCCGCAATTTTTAATTTCATCATCTCTAATCTCCTTTGTTGAAAATTAACGGTTAAAAGCTGGTCAAAGCATAGGTCGAAAAATTTTTATTCGTAAAGCTAAATGTGTGGTTTAGAAATTATTTTGAACCGAGGATTCTATCTTCACACTTTCATTTTTTCTGTTAGTTTTCGCGTTGTCTACAAAACGACTAAAGGAGACAAAGATAATGCTAGCAGCAGATACAACAAAACAAGAGGCCATTGAAAATAAGATAAGAGATTTTTTAGTCAATGATCTGATGAAAGACACCGCACAAAGCGTCTCTCTTGAAGATGAGCTTGATATCGATAGCATTGAGCAGGTTGAGATTAGAGTCTTTCTTGAAGAGAATTTCCAAGTAGATTTAAAAACCTCACAAGTGCCTCTGAACAAAATCAAAAACCTCATCGATTTAGCGATAGCTGCGAGTTAACTATGCAACCCTATATCGATGAAATTACGACTGCAGGCGATGGTTTACACGACCACTATGGCGAACGCACGCCGTTTACCATGCTCAAAGCTGAACAAAACAACATCCTGATAGCTGAAAAATTAAGCGATCATGTGAAGACTTGGTCGTGTATCAACGCTACTGGCGGCTATGGTGCTGGTTTTTGGACCGGCTCCTATGCCAGTTTGAGCGAAACTATTAGCCAAGCTCTTTTAGAATGCCCTAGTGCTACAGATGAGTACCACAGTCTAGATCGTTTAAATCTCATATCACTTATCAAAAGTCTGTTAGCACATCATACAGATACCACTCCTCAAGAGTGGGAGATGACGTTTACAAGCACAGGCACTGAAGCAATGGATTTTGTTTTGCAGCAAATTTTGCTTGAAGGCTATAGCCTGGCAAGCGGGGTGCATGCACACCAAGATAAAGATGTTCTAATCACCTGCCGAGGTGCTTGGCATGGCTGGAGTGTTGCTAGCTTACAGCTACTTGACCGGCGCCAATTCACAGACGGTATCCCCAAGTTACCAAATGTGACCAATAGCTACATACGCTATGGTGACATCGACAGTCTGAAAAAAGCTTTTGCAACATACTCTGGCCGCATTCGAGCTGTCTTTGTCGAAGGTCTATTGGGTGATGGCGGGGTCATTAAAGCAAGCGATGCCTGGTGGCAAGAGCTAAGAAACCTATGCACCAAAGAAAATGCACGACTCATCGATGATGAGATACTTACCGGCCTACGAACAGGCGCTTTTCTTGCCTGTCCACAAGGCATTAAGCCTGATGTTATCACGCTTGGCAAGGCTCTAGGTCTTGGCCTTTTTCCCGTCTCGCTTGTAGCCTGGCGCGATAAAAGCCTCTCTCCTCGCCCTGGTGTTGGAGTTCGTACTTTTAATGCTAGACCGTTGCAGGCAAGAATCATCAACCAAGCCCTCAAAAGCTTTCTTGCTGAACACCAGTTTGAGCAATGTGCAGCGAAAGGCCTTATGCTTTTAAATGCCCTCAAAGAGGTTGTTGCTAAATACCCACAAGTCTACCGAGAGGTCAGAGGACAAGGCCTATTGTTAGGGGTTGAGCTGGCAAAACCGTATGCCAAAAAAGGACGCTTTATACGCGATACTCTGCTTAGGCTAGGCGTTTTAACTGAAGTAGAAAGTGGTCAGCTGGGAACGCACATCCCTCGTGAAGAGCGTGTGCATGAAACGCTGCGCATGACGCCTCCTTTCAGTATTACAGAACAAGAATGCTTAGCCATTGCTGAAATATTTGAAAAGGCTGGCCAAAAAATACTTGCAGGTGAAAATCATGCTCTATATTCGTGAAATTTACGGACATGAAATGGATGCTGATGGCGTTTGCCATCACAGCAATTACTTTAAGATAGCAGAAGAAGCGCTTTTTAAAAAAATCCCAGCAGCTACCTTAAAAGAAAATAACATGACCTTTGTTGTCAGCAAAGCTACAGCTACCTACATCCATCCTTTATACCAAGGGGATAAAGCCTTCGTCGAAGTTGCAACCATAAAGAGCACAGCTGTGCGTATTAGCCTGCAATTTAGCCTTAAGAATGAATCTAGCAAAGACATTGCGCATTTAGACTATGAAATAGTCGCCGTTGATCAAACAACAAAAACACCCATGCCTATGCCTACGGCTATTCGCAACCTTTTAACAAAGAGAGAATCATGACCCTAGATTTTTCGACAATTGTTCATGTCTTAAGCAGCCATGGCCAAGCTCAAGGGCAAGGACAAGGCCCTATTGGACACACCCAGCTTAAATCCTATCTTAGGCATGATCATCCCATCTTAGGCGTCGATCGCGTTATTGATCACGATTTTGCCAAAGGCTGGATCCATGCTGTCAGAGCTATTTCCTCTTCACAGCCGGTTTTTCAAGGGCATTTTAAGGATGCAGCAATCTATCCAGGAACAACCTTGTGCCAAGATCTCATCCAGTTAGGTATTGTGCTGTTAATCGGCATGACAGGTCCTTTAAAAAAAGAAACTGAAACCACTGTTGTTTCAAATATCAACGCCAGCTTTGGCCACCCTATACCTCCAGGCTCAATCCTTGATGTCGCTTTTTGGAAAACAGCGGCTAGCAGCAAAGCTATTGAGTTTCAGTTTGAAGCTAAAGTGAGAGATTTTGCTTTTTATCAAACGCCTAATAAATTTGGTATTAAATTTGAAGCTCCTATCTCTGGCACCTGTCGTATTGCCCGACTAAGCCGCAAAATTTATGAAGGGATAGGATTATAAAATGCCTAAGGTCTATAAAAAGCTTTCTCAAGAGGTCTACTTTGCTTTTGCCGATGCCGTTACCTGCCTGGGCAGCGGTAAAGAGCTTCGTCAGGCTATCTATAAAGATAAAATAGGCCTTATGCGCGCCAACGCTTTATTTAGCAATGCTCCTCATATAGGAGAGGGGCTTATTGGTGGGCTACTGCAAGTAAATCCTAACAAAAGTAGAGTGGAACAAATATTTGATTTACTCATAGGTGAAGAGAATCAAAAATTGCTTAAGCTTTGCGACCAGGTGGCTCTAGCCAGCGCCCTAGGAGATCTTGATAGTCCTCATCCTGGCAGATTTGACATAAGCCTTACAAAAAAGCTAGAAAACCAAAACCTATGCCCTGTTTTTCAGCTGTCAAACGCCTGCTCCAGCGGTACTGATGCTTTAGCTCTTGCCTATGGCATGATAAGAGAAGGTTACGCTGATGCTATCGGCGTTATTGCCATCGACTGTCTTGATTTAACGAAACTTATCCAGCACATCGATTTAGGCACACAATCTCGCGAGCATGCCAAACCCTTTTCTATAGATCGTAGTGGCACTTCTTTTGGCGAAGGTGGTGGCTTTGTCATCTTGGCTAATGAAAAAAAATTAAAACAAACGCAGTTAACACCTCTTGCAAGAGTAGCAGGCGCTGGTATGTCTTGCGATGCTCAAGATTTAATTTTGCCAGATACTAGCGGCTATTTTCCTTCCTTAGCTATTGCTATGGCTCTTGAAAATAGCGGCCTCAAGCCAGAAGAAATAGATTATATCAACGCCCATGGCAGCGGCACCCTAGCTAATGATCAAGCGGAAGCTAAAGCATTTACTCGTATCTTTGGCGATCATCTAAAGAATATGGGCATTAGCGGTACTAAGGGGGCTATCGGCCATCTGCTTGGTGCCACAGGGCTGGTAGAGGCTATTATTTTAGCCTGGGCTATTTTTGATCAAAAGGCGCCAGGTACAGCTGGTTTTACCAGCAAGGATCCCAGTTTAAATCTAAATATTATCGAAAAAAGCAAAGCCATGCGCATCAAAAATGGTCTTTCCGTAACGCTTGGATTTGGAGGGGTAAATTCATGCCTAGCACTCAGTCATATTTGATAGCTGCAAAAGGCATCTTTGTAGGCAGTGATTTTTTCAATCTCGAGCAAGCCTTCCCCGGTCTTGATCTACGCTCAGATCCAATGGTAAAAGCTGGCCTTTGTGCCCAGATCATCGCTCTGCAAAAAAGCAATTTCAAACCCGATGAGAAAACGGCAACTATTGGCCTCACTACCAAGGGCTGCTTAAGTCACTTACAGAAAGTAGTTGAAGCAGCAGCTAAAAATCGTTCAAGAACTGGCTTTTTTGTCAGATCCGGACCGCAAACTCTTGCGAGCTATTCAGCTATGGCTCATCATAGCCATGGCCCAACCTTTTCTCTGATGGCAGAGAACATGCTTTTGGCAAATTTATTTGCTCTTGTTGATACGCTGCTTTATCAAAAGTGGGCAGCAACTATTCATCTTACTTTTAGTGACTACGATCAAAAAACCGGCTTTAAGGCAGGATCGTTATTTTTGCAAAGAGCAATAAAAAACCAAGGATGGTCTTTACCAACGGTTTTAAAACTCGCGACAATAGAAGAAAAGTTCTTACACTTCATTGACCTGATAGGAGAAGAAAGCCATGATGACGACGCTTTGGTCAGCTCTGGGAGAAAATAGCTCGGTTGTTCTAGAGTCGCCGGGCTTATCTCTTACTGGCAAAGAACTCCTTGAGCACATCAAAAATCGCGCCGCTAAGCTTCATTCTTGTGGTTTTGCGCCTAAACAACGCATAGGTTTTGTCTTTCGGCGCAATAGCCAGAGCATTATTGAATTTTTAGCTCTCATGTATTTGGGCTGCATACCCTTTCCATTGAACCCTTATTTCACCTTAGCTCGCCTTAAACAGCTCATCGAAGATCTGCAATTTGCAGCTTTCTTTTCAGATCCAGCAACCATTCATATCTTAGCGCAAACAGCAAAAGGCTATGAAATTGGCGGTAAAGATATTGAGAATTTTTTGCTATCAAAGGCTGATTACAAACTTTTAGATACAATTGAGCATAAAGCCGCCATTGGCATTCTAACCTCAGGCTCAACAGGCATGCCAAAGGTGGTCATGCATGCTGGCGAGTCCATTATCAAAAATGCTAGTTTGCATGCACAAGCTATTGCTCTGGCTGCAGAGGATCGAGTAGCCATGACCATGCCCTGCTACTTTAGTTTTGGTATTGTCGCAAATTTATTAGGCACGCTACTAAATCGCTCCTGTCTTGTCGTGTTTGAAAGTAGCGATGTTGGAGCTATTGTGCGCACAAACTGGCTACAAGAAAATAAGATTCAAGTATTAAACACCACCCCTGCCATGCTTGCTGATCTTTGCTCTGCCCGTGCCGATTTTTTAAAAATCGTTACTGTTGGAGGCGATCAAGTTTCTTTTGATCTGGCTAAAAAAGCTCTCAAGAACTGGCCGCGTGCCAAATTTTATGCTACTTATGGCCTTAGCGAAGCAGGGCCACGCGTTGCAACCTGGCAATTTGATGCAGCTAGCCTCAACAAAAGCGGCCAAACACTTTTAGGAAAGCCTCTTGCAGGTGTTGAGTTGCGGATTTCAGGCTCTAAGGATGAGGGTGAATTAATCGTCAAAACACCTACAGCTATGCTTGGTTATTTCTTAAATCCTATCGAGACACTCAAGGTGTTAAATACAGAAACTAAAGAAATAAAAACTGGCGATATCGTTAGAAAAGACCTAGATGGTAATTATCTGTTAATAGGTCGCTCAAAACGAATTATTTGTCGAGGTGGCGAGAAAATCCATCCAGGTGAAATTGAGCGCAGCTTACAAAAAATTCCTCACATAAAGGATGCCTTTGTTAGTCCTATGCCAGATGAACGCCTGGGGCAGGTGCCAGAAGCATTTATTATTGCAGATGCTATCTTAACTGCAGAAAGCATCAGAAGAAGTTTGCGTAGTTTTTTGCCAAGCACGCAGCTGCCAGTAAAATTTCATTTTGTTGATAAATTACCCCAAGAAGCTATGAGGAAGTAACTGATGTTACCAGCAAAAAATCACCAAG
>CALBMD010000201.1 GCA_937896265.1 uncultured Pseudomonadota bacterium | reverse complement strand
CCCACAAAATGTCTATGGTCGCTTAAATTTAGCTATCTTATATCTTGATCATCTACAAAAGCCACGTGAGGCACAGCGTCTTCTTTCAGAACTTTTACAAATTCGAGAAACTCCTATGAATATTCGAGATTTTGCATCTTCCTATTTAGCTGATTTTAAATCATAAATTTACTAAATCAAATTTTTCCTTACTTTTATAGAGGCTCTCACCGATAGATTCTGCAAGGGGGCCGCCACTCCATGAAGATCGAAAAAGCAAAACAAAACTATGACCGAGAAAGCTATATCCTTGTTGTTGATGATGACTCAACACTCCTTAAATTTTTCAAAATTCATCTAAATAAATTTTTCTCACGCGTTATCGTTGTCAAAAACGCAAAAGAGGCTATCTTAGCTCTAAAAGAAAAACAAATCGATCTTGTCATTTCAGATATAGATATGCCTAGAGTTGATGGCTTTGCCCTTATGAAAAAAATCAAAAGAAAAGATTTAACTATTCCAGTACTTCTTATCTCTGGAGCCTTTCTTGTCGAAGACAAAGAATCTCTGTTAAAGGAAGCTGATGGCTATCTGCGTAAGCCATTTTCTATTGATGAATTACACCAATTCATTCAAGAAGGTATGGAAAAGCGCAACCATCTTTCACGGCTTCTTTCCATAGTGGAGAACCAGCGTAATCTCAAAAAACTTCTTGCTGGTAATGCTAAGTTAGAAAAAGTTGTTTCAACAGAGCTAGCAAAAGAGGCGCAAGAGATTTTTTTAGCTATGAAAAAATCTAACGCTGCATAAAACAGGCCTTCATTAAGCTTACCGAATGACTTAGTAAAGCAATCATAAATAGGCTAAGCGATAAACCAACAAAAAATCCTAATATATCTATATGTTCTGGCTTGAACAAAGAGCGAAAATAAACAAGCACAGTCATTGTAAAAGTACCAAGAGTCAATCCTATACTCTGCGCGGTTTGCAGGGATTTTTTGGTTTTGATATGAGGAAGAGATAGGGCAAAGAGTATTTGAATCATAGCAAATAGATTACCATGACCATGAGAACTTTTAAAAAGCACATAGGCCCAAGCACTTAGCTCTTTGGGCTCATGAAGTATATTTTCTGTAGTTATATTAGCAAGAAAGGCTCCACTACAGGAGCCAAAAAAAAGCATAAAAAAACCAAAGCTCATATTCAAAAGGCTTGTTCTTGTCATTTTTCTCACTTTCACTTTGGCAAGGAAAATCCCAAAAGGCTCAATCCTTCAATATATGCTTGTCGTTTAAAAGGAATAATTTGATCAAGGCAAAAAACCAATGACTCCCATTTTAATTCTGAAAACTCTTTATCGATAGCCTTTGCTAAATCAGGACTGCTGCCTTGATGAAAACGGCATAAAAACCAATGCTGGCTTTGACCTTTATACTTTAAGGCAATTGGCGCCCTAAGGTCGGCTGGAAAATCATAGTGCACAAGACGATCTGCTTTACTAATAATGTCAAATTGATCTTGGCCAACCTCTTCTCTCATTTCCCGAAACAAAGCCTCTTCAGCTTTTTCTCCCTCTTCAATGCCTCCTTGCGGCAGTTGCCATGAAATCGCCCAGTGTTCGTTGCCAAATCTTTTACCAAGCAAAAGTTTCCCAGTCTCATCAATAAAAACGCCCACAACACAAGGCCTATAGGTGTCAATTTTGCCCATTTAGCTCCTCTTTCTGGCTTCTAGAGCATGGTATAATATGACCATCACTGCCCTTTATTTTGGGGGAAAAATTTTGGGGGATCACAGACTAATGCTTCAAGCTAGTTCAGCCGCTAGATTTTTTCAAAGGATTTTCCCGGTCTTAACTTTCTTAGCCAGCCAAATAACTCTTGCTGGATGGCACTTTAGTTTAACCGGATCTTTATCAGACAACAATCTAGGCTATTCTACTCAAAATTCTCGCAATGCCTCTGCATCTATTGCTACTGACTTGGGCAATTATCTTAGAATTGGCCTCACCCATAGACAAAATATTAATCTCGCTGAAGGGCTTGAGATAGATGAAAATACGCGGGAATATGCCTATAGTCGCGAGGAAAGTCGATTAATTGCAAACTCCTTAGACCTAACCGTTATCTTATACTATGGCGATATTTTAGTGCCATACATTCAATTGGGAGCCGTCAAGAAAAGTTACCTTATTTCCTCTACTGATGAATCAGGAGAAACAAAAATCAGACGTGCCACGTTAAGCCCAGTTCCCAATGGCGGTGTTGGTGTTGGTATTCGCTTAAACAAAAACTTTTCCCTAAAGGTTTCATACACCGTTTCTCCAGGAATTAGACAAACTTTAGATAAAGAAGAGCCTGAATCCGTTCTTGATTCTTACACTTCAGTTGGCATTACCTATTCTGTCTAAAGTCGCTCAATAATAACACCTACTGCTTCACCACCGCCTATACAAAGCACAGCTAAGCCCAATCGCTTATCAGCAGCAACAAGGCCATTTAGCAAACTTACTAATACACGTGCGCCACTTGCCCCAATAGGGTGGCCGATAGCACAAGCTCCCCCATAAGGGTTAACTTTCGCATGATCAAGGCCAAGCTCGTGCATAGCTGCCATAGCTACCGCTGCAAAAGCCTCATTAATCTCAAAGAGATCGATATCGCTAACCTTTAAGCTGCTTTTTGCTAAAAGGCTTTGAATACAGCCAATAGGAGCTGTCGTAAACCACTCCGGAGGGCCTGCAAACGATGCCTGAGCGATGATTCGCGCTTTAATTGGCCACCCCATAGCTTTTGCTTGCTCTTTATTGCTAAGAAGCAAAAGAGCTGCACCATCTGAAATACTAGAAGAGCTTACTGCTGTAATAGTACCTGCTTTGTCAAAAGCAGGTCGCAAGGAAGATACCTTGGTAGGATCAAATCGACTTAATTCTTCATCGACACTTAAAACGCCTCCTAAAACAACCTCCTTAGCAAAATGACCGCTTTCCCAAGCTTTACTCGCTCGCCTGTAACTTTCGACAGCAAACTCATCTTGGTCTTTACGGCTAAAAGCATACTTTTTGGCGCAGTTTTCAGCAAATATACCCATTGGCTTATGCTCATAAGCGTCAGTGAGGCCATCAAGGGCCATGTGATCTAAGACTTCAAAACTCCCATAGCGATAGCCTTGTCTTGATTTTGGCAACAGATGGGGCGCAAGGCTCATGTTCTCCTGACCCCCAGCTAAAATGGCTTTTGCCTGCTTGCCCTCTATAGCAGAAGCTGCCTGCATAACCGCTTTTAAGCCACTACCGCAAACCTTAGAAACACTGCTCGCCCCTAGTGAATTGGCAAAGCCACCCTTTAGTACCGCTTGGCGAGCAGGTGCTTGTCCACAGCCAGCCGACAACACTTGTCCTAAAATCACCTCATCAAGCTGATCGGCTGCCAGATTTAAGCTTGTCCGGGCATCAGCTATCAAACTAGCGCCTAATTCCCAAGCGGGAGTATTTGCATAAGCACCACTTAAGCGGCCTATAGGTGTCCGCTTAGCGTAGCAAATATAAGTTTCATTGCTCATAATACCCCTCTCTAAATTAGTCAGAAGACCGGCAAGCTATCGTCTTTATACGAACTAAAATAAAATATACTTTTTTTCTGCTAGCAAAACATCTTTTAAGAAACGTTCAACTGAAAAAGTTGGAGATTGTCGTTTCCTTCACTGTCGATTATCTGTACAATCTTGACTGTTTTGCTAGACTTTAGGAAAGGCTATCCGTTGAACGACCAAGTGAAATCGCAGAATGAGTTTTCTAACTCTGAATATCAGCATGGCTTTTATACAGAAATTGCTGCTGAAACTTTCCCAAAAGGTTTAGATGAAAACATCATTGCTAATATTTCTCGTATTAAAAATGAGCCTGACTTTCTGAAAGACTTTCGCTTAAGAGCTTTCAAAATCTGGCAGAAAATGACTCCTCCAACTTGGGCGGCTGTTAACTTTCCACCCATTGATTTTCAAAAGATTTCTTATTTTTCTTCACCAAAGTTTCAGAAAGATAAGCCAAATAGCCTTGATGAAGTAGACGCAGAGATCTTAGCTACCTTTGAACGCCTTGGTGTTCCTTTGTCAGAACGAAAAAGGTTAGCTGGTGTGGCAGTAGATGCTGTCTTTGATTCCGTATCACTTGGCACCACTCATCAAGAGGAACTAGGAAAATACGGTATCGTTTTTTGTTCTTTTTCTGAAGCAGTGCAAAAGCACCCAGAACTCATCAAGAAATATTTGGGCTCTGTAGTGCCATCCTCAGATAACTTTTATGCAGCCCTTAATGCTGCCGTCTTTAGCGATGGCTCGTTTGCTTACATTCCGCCAGGTGTCGAGTGCCCTCTTGATTTATCAACATACTTTCGCATCAACGCCGCGGAAACAGGTCAATTTGAGCGCACGCTAGTCGTTGCAGACAAAAATAGCAAGGTCAACTACTTAGAGGGTTGCACAGCTCCAATGCGCGATGAGAATCAATTGCATGCGGCTGTTGTCGAGCTTGTGGCTCTTGAAGGAGCACAAATAAACTATTCAACTGTCCAAAATTGGTATGCTGGGGATGCTACAGGTAAAGGTGGTATCTACAATTTTGTTACAAAACGCGGTCTCTGCAAAAAAGACGCTAAAATTTCATGGACACAGGTCGAAACAGGTTCAGCTATCACTTGGAAATATCCAAGCTGTATTTTACAAGGAGATGGTTCTGTTGGTGAATTTTACTCAGTCGCTTTAACAAACAAAAAAATGCAAGCCGACACTGGCACCAAAATGATCCATCTTGGTAAAAATACAAGATCGAGGATTGTCTCTAAAGGCATAAGCGCTGATGATTCAGTAAATACCTACCGAGGACAAGTAAAGATCAGTTCAGATGCCTATAACGCAAGAAATCATACTGTCTGCGACTCTATGCTTGTAGGAAAAAAAGCTAAGGCCAATACCTTTCCCAATATCGAAGTAAAAAATAAAACAGCTACTGTGGAACACGAAGCCAGTACATCCAAAATCTCCGCTGATGAAATTTTTTATTTCAAAAGCCGCGGCATTGGCGAAGAACAAGCCATTAGCTTGCTCTTAAATGGTTTTTGCAAGGAAGTATTCAACAAGCTTCCCCTAGAGTTCTCTGTTGAAGCAGTAAAGCTGCTTGAAATGAAATTAGAAAATAGCGTTGGTTAGCAACCTTAAGAGGATTACATGACACTGTTACAAGTTGAAAATTTAAGAGCCGGAATGGCTGATAAATTGATATTAAAAGACCTAAATTTGACAGTAAACAAAGGTGAAATTCATGCCATTATGGGGCCAAATGGTTCAGGAAAAAGCACTTTTTCCAAAGTTCTATCAGGCCACCCAGCTTATCATGTTGAAAGCGGTAGTATACTCTATGAGATCAACTATAAATTAACCAATATCAATGATCTTAGCCCAGAAACTAGAGCGCGCGAAGGCATCTTCCTGGCCTTTCAATACCCAATTGAAGTAGCTGGTGTCTCTAATTTTGAATTCTTACGCGCTTCATTTAACTCCGTTGTTTCGCATCAAGGCGGCGAGGAAATGGATGTTTTAGATTTTGAAGATTTAGTTCGACAAAAGCTTAAGCTTCTTGAAATGGATGAAAAATTTCTGAGAAGAGAAGTCAATGTCGACTTTTCAGGTGGTGAGAAAAAACGCAATGAAATTCTCCAAATGGCGGTTTTATCACCAAGACTTGCTATTCTTGATGAAACAGATTCTGGGCTTGATGTCGACTCCATCAAACAAGTTGCTTTTGGCATTAACAAACTAAAAAACAGCGATAACGCCTTCTTGCTCATCACTCACTACCAACGTCTTCTGAATTATATCACTCCTGATATCGTGCATATCCTACATGAAGGTAAAATTTGTCGCTCTGGTGATAAAGATTTAGCCAAAGAGATAGAAAAAAACGGCTACGACCGTCTTATTAGTCAGGCAAAAAAATGACCCAGTTTAAGTTTTCTTTCAAAAATGGAGCCCAATCTAAACTCGCTTTGGCAAGTAAAGCTTTGCTATTTGAAAAGTTCCACCAAGATTTAAACGAAGCACAAAAAACTAAAGATAAAAAAAATTATCTTGCAGCAAATATCGAGCATGAGCTCACAGTCAATCATGAGCCATTGCCGCCTGAGATGCTTGAAAGAATCAAAGCCAAATTAACAGGGCAAAAATCAGAGTCCTTGGTTTTTGTTAATGGCCGCTTTGAAAAAGCACTTAGCCATATCTCCAAGATAGAAGTAACGCCAAAGGCAGCCACGGTCTCTTCTTCTTTTATCGACCAGCAGCATTTTACCTACTTAAATGTAGCACTTTGTGCAGAAAGCCTTGTTATTAGTTGCCCGAAAGGGATGACTATTGATCTTGATATCTACTATTTCTTTGCGCCAAAAAACACAGCTGTTGATGCGTATTTTCCTAATTTAGAAATCTTATTAGCTGATAGCTCTATCGTCAATCTTTGTGAGCATTTCCAAAACTGCGACGAGACACAAGATTTTTTATGCAATTCTTTAGTAGTAATCAAGCAAGAAAGAGGCAGTTTTTTACGCCACTTTTTAAAGCAAGATCTAGCGAAGAACGCTTATTTTCTCCGCCAAAGCAAGGTCGAAATTCAAAGTAATGCCTGTTATCAAGCTTTTTCTAGTCAGCTTGGAGGTAAATTATGTCACTATCATCTAGAAGTAGATCTTTTAGCGCACGAGGCTAAATGCGCTCTTTTTGGTATTAGCTTACCGATAGAAAATCAGCGGTTTAGCCAACTAATTAATTGTCAGCATCTAGCTCCTAAGGGGCAAAGCAATCAACTTTACAAAGCCATCGTTGCCGATGAAGCTACTAATGATTTTCGCGGTTTAATTTTAATTGCTAATAACGGCCAAAAAAGCCAGGCAAAGCAGTTAAGCAAAAATCTACTGCTTAGCGAGAAAGCCAAGGCTACAGCAATACCTGGGCTTAAAATTGATGTTGATGATGTCAAATGCTACCATGGCGCCACCGTTTCTGATTTGCGAGAAGAAGAGATTTTTTACCTAACAAGCCGAGGTATCAACAAAGACAAAGCTCGCCAGCTTCTTGCCAAAGCATTTGTCTATGATGTAGCTCTTAGTATTGAAGACTTGCTACTTCGTAGAAGAAGCCAAGATCACCTTGACGAAGTTTTTCGCAAAAGGATGATTATTCATGAATGATCAACTAGAAATTTACAAACAGGTCATTTTAGAACACAACAAAAAACCAAGAAACTTTGGCGTGCTGCTTAATTTTGACAGTCAAGCAGAAGGATATAACCCCATCTGCGGCGATCATTTATTTGTCTCGCTTAAACTGAGTGATAAAGGTGAGATTGAAGATGTTAAGTTTGAAGG
>CALBMD010000200.1 GCA_937896265.1 uncultured Pseudomonadota bacterium | reverse complement strand
CTGGAGTTCAGACGTGTGCTCTTCCGATCTTTTCTGGCATTTTTTCAGCGACATGAGAAATAGTTACACCACCCAAACCGTGGCCTACTAGCGTGAACTTATCTAATCCTTTTACCTTGCTGACAACAGCTTCAACATAAGCATCGAGTGTTGCTTTTTGTGGCGCTTGGGCGTCTTTGCTATTGCCAGGGAGCTCAATACTAATGGCATTGATGCCTTTGTCTTTAAGAATTTTTTCTACTTTGCGCCAACACCAAGTCCCATGTAGTGCGCCAGATACCAAAACCACGTTTTTCATGACAGCTCCCCTTTGAATAGAAGTCAATCGAGGCATCGGCAGAGCTTATAGTGAGCTTTAGAAAAAAAACAAATTAGGTAGATAAATCTAGTAATATTAGAGAGAAAGGCCGTTTTTGTTGCACAGCTTCATTGTGATGGCGATAAAAGCTACTGCTAGCGTGAGAGAAAGAAACGTGGCTTGTCCAGGGCATAGTGGGGCTAAGAAGCCGTAGGCAGTAAACCCAATAGCTCCAGCGATAATAACTGGCAGGCCATACCAAAGCTGTGTTTCAAAATGCGCATGTGTATCCATGCGAGTACTTGTTGCTGACATAATAGTTGTGTCAGCAATAAGAGTGATATGGTTGCCAGCAATAGCGCCAGAGAGAGTTGCTCCTAATGTTGGGCATAAAAGAGCAACTTCCTCAAGTCGCACAGGTATTGTCTTGCCTGAGAGAGCAACAAGAAACTGCACAGAGATAGGAAACATAATAGCTGCTGTTGCCCAAGTAGAGCCCATTGAAAAGGAAATAATAAAAGAAGTTAAATAGAAGGCAAGTGGTACCCAAGCCATATCGATCTTACCAACAAGCTGAGCAGCAATCAGTTCTCCAGTGCGTAGGTCATTTTGCATGAGCTCACCAAAGCACCAAGCCAAAACAAGGATGCCCGCTGAGGTAAGCATGAGTGAGATTCCTTCCTTTGTAATAGGAATAAGATCAACTATCAAAATCCGCTTACGAAGGATAAGAAAGAAAGCGCTAAGGGCAAGGGCGCAGAGGCCGCCAGCAAATAAAGCAACGGGAGCGGATGAATTACGGATAGCTTCAATAGCGCTACGGTCCTTGAGAATAAAGCCACCTGAGAGCAGAATACCTGTCAGAACAAAAAAGAGCAAAAAAGCTAGAGGCACCAGGAAGTCAGCTAGGCTTGTATTGATATCGTCATAATGCAATTCTTTTGCTGGAGGTTGTCCAGGTCGATTAAAACAGTTACCGGTTTCTAAAGCACACTTTTCATGAGCATGCATGGGTCCAAAAGAGATACGGCAAAGCACTACTAACCAACATGTAAATACGGCTAAGAACGAGTAAAATAAAAAAGGCATGGTGTTGACATAGACAACAAAAGGGTTGGCATGGATCAGAGTATCGTGACTGACTTCGGCTTCAACACCAGAATCTGATAGAAAACCGGTGATAGCTGCTACCCAGCTAGAAAAAGGGCAGAGGATAGCCATAGGGGCAGCCATAGAGTCGACAAGCCAGGCTAGTTTTGCTCTAGGGATTTTGAAAGAGTCAGTGATGGAGTGCATCACTGAGCCTACAGTTAGGCTTGAGAAGTAGTCATCAATAAAAAGCAGGGAGGAGAGACCCATAGAGGAGACTTCGACATGCTGAGGTTTTTTAATCTTGCTCTTGATAAAGCGCTCATAGGCGCCAACGCCACCAGACCGGTGTATTAAAGTAATGAAAACACCGAGGATTAAAAGAAAAACAGCGATATACATCTTATCGCAGTCACAAAAGAGTAGGCTGACAACTTTACTAACAGCGTAGGAAATGCCACTTAAGAGAGCAAATTTCTTACTGATCATAGCTGCAGCGAGAACACCCCCAGCCAGGGATATCATAGCTTGACGGGTCAGCATGCCAAGGATGAGAACGAGAATTGCTGGCGCAACGGCTAAGAATAGTTCCATTATGACGCGATGATACCCTCTTTTAGATTTTTGGATTCAGTTAAGCGAGGCAATATACCGTGCCAATAGGCAGAGGAGCAAGCCTTTTGGTTCATAGCGGCAAATTACAGAAAAGACTGGGTTAACTAGTTGTTTTTTTAGGGAAAAGTTAGCATGGGAGCTAGATTTCCTATGCAAGCTTCTACTCCAGTAGCAGGCTCGATTCCTAAAAGTTGAGTTACGAGAGCATAAACATGAATATTTGCTACAAGACCTAACCTTGCACCTGCTTGAATCTTTGGTCCTTTAGCCAGCAAAATTCCTTGCATCTGCGGTATCTCAAAGGGATTATAGCCATGAGCTCCTTTGACGATAGGGTCAGCTATAGCACTATGAACCTTCATCATATAAGGAGGCTTCATCTCTATGAGTAGGTCAGGACTGTTTGGGTTTTGGGCGAATTTCCATTCAGTGGGAATATCTTGGCGCAAATAGGTGTTAAATTCAGTATGACCCGCTAGTCTTTCAGCCATCTGCCCCATGTCTGCAGTTTTGCCATGAATGCTAACATAAGGGCCTTGCTGGGTGATCACTACATCGTCAGGTATTGTTACTAGTTCTGTTAAACACAACGGTTTTTGTTCTCCGATCTGAATCATCCCATGATCAGAGACAATCAAGGTGTGTATCGAAAGAGAGCTGGTATTGATATAGTCAAACAAAGGCTTAAGGCTCTCATCGATCTGCTGCACAGCTTCTGCCATTTCAGGTGAATCAGGACCATATTTATGCCCGACATGGTCTACTGTTGAAAAATAAACGCTGATAAATCGTGGTCGGCTTGTGTCAGGCATTTCCAGCCACGCTATGACTTGCGCTACTCGCTGAGCATCGTTGATTTTTGGATCATAAGGAAGGTAATGGGTGGGGTAGTGCCCCTGAATATCTGCATCTGACCCCGGCCAAAACAGGCTAGCTGCTATGAGCCCTTGGCGAGTAGCTCCATGCCACAAAGGTTCCCCGCCATACCAAGAACCTTTCCTTTTCTCCTCTGTATAAATTGAGAACCGGCGGTTAGTAGCAAAATCAATAAATTCATTGCCAATAATGCCATGTTGTCCAGGGTATAGGCCAGTTACCATAGTATAATGATTGGGAAAAGTTAGAGATGGGTAAGAGGGAATTAGCCCTTTAACACTCGCTCCATCTTCCATAAAGATTGACAGATTATTGGGCTTGAACTTCTCTAGGTAATCATATCGGTAACCATCAATTGAAACCAATAGTACAATGGGCTTGTCACTAGCTGCGCTTATGGCAGGCAAAAAGAGCCAAAGAGTAAGCAATAATCTTTGCCAGCGGCAACCTTTAAGCATAAGCGCGTCCTTTTTACGAAAGCTTGCGCTTTTTTGGCGTAGAGCTTTCTGATAAAGTTAATTCCTATTTGGCAACAGAACCTTTTCCTTAAGATACCTCAGGTGAACTGGATGTGGAAACAAACAGCAAGGCTATGGCAACTTTTCGTCGTGGTATTCCTCGATATGTTGTCTTATGCCATGCTAAGCCCAGTAATCATTTTACTTTTCATTGATGGCCCGACAAGTTTACTACAGCCTGGCACAAAATACGGCTACGCTATTCTTGGTTTGTTTTTATCAACCTATTCATTTGTCCAGACCTTTAGTCTGCCTTATTGGGGAAAGAAGAGTATTGTCATCGGCAAGAGAAAGGTGCTGATGATTTCTCTTTTTGGAAGTGCTTTTGGTTACTTGATCTGCTGGCTCGGTGTTTATTTAGGTCATGTTGCTTTGCTATTCTTAGGTGTATTCTGTGCTGGGCTAACGGGTGCCAACATGTCGAGTATACAGGCGCTCATTTCACAAGAGACAGATGCTGATCACTGGGAGCGTAACTTCAGCCTACAGGGTGCTATTATTGGCATCGCTTTCATCATTGGTCCTCAGCTCACAAGGATTTTGATGGGCGCAAATTTAGGTAAGAGCCTACCCTTGTGGGTGCTTAGTATTTGCGTTGCATGCTCATTGCTTAGTTTCTTGCTGGTTTTAACATTAGTTCAAGAAAGGCAGAAGTCTGATAAGCCTTTTGGCGACACTTTGGCTTTTGAGCTAGAGTCCCTTGCTCAGTTTAGTCAACTTGGACCACAGATCAAGCGGCTTCTAGTATTTCTATTTGGTGTTTACTTTGGTTGGTTTTTCTTCATAAAATTCTTCCAGGTTTATCTTTTGGAAATGATGCATGTTGATGAGAAGTACTGTTGTCATGGTAGTTCCTATCTAGGCTTATGCTGCTCTCTGTGGCAAAGCTGTCGCTACTTATTTAATCCCAGCTTCCTGCAAAGAAAATCGGTTCTGCTGACTAGCACCTTTCTCATGGCCTTCGGTTTAGGGTCCTTTGTCTTTATTCAGTCCTTTGAACAGATGATTGTCGTGACATTAATCTTGTCATTTGCTTACGCTACTATTGTGCCTACCACTATTGGCATGATTTTCAAAACCGCGTGTAGCCATAATGACTATAAGGCTTCACTTAGTTATGCAATCCAATCAGCAGCTAAGATTCTAACACCTGCTTGTTCCGGGTTTCTTCTGACCTTCTCGTTTACTGTGCCAGTTTTAGTAAGCTTTGGTATTGTATTTTGTGCTGGCTTGGTAGGGCTTTTGGCCATATTTACTGAGCCGCAGGTGGTGCCAAAGTCTGTTCTAGCATCAGCAAGGGCTTTACCAATGCGCTACACAAGGAGGGAGCAGGTTGCAACAAGAACTACCTATGGTCGTGTGGCTAAGAGGCGATGAGTCACATTTCTCTGATTTCACTATTGAAGCAGACGAGGCAATGGCGCGTCTGCAAATCAAACGCTCGCGTCTGACTCAAATCTCAGGCCGTGAATTACGAGTAGGGCGCAGGAGAGATGGGCGTTATTTAAAGCCTTTCTATCGACCTGAAGATATCGATAAATACCTAGAGTGGGTACGTCCAACAGCAAGTCATGGTAAATCATCACAAGTACTTTTTGATGCGGCCCAAGATCTGGCTGCTAAGAGTAGCCAATTAGAAACCTTCTATGAGGGGTTTGAACGCGATTTTGCCAGGTTTCTGCAAAGTAATATCCGTCGCAGCGAATTTGATTTGGTGGATCAATTAAAGACATTAGTAAAAAAGCTCAGGCGAGAGATTAATAATGATGTCACTCCACAGATTAATTCACTACATCATGGATTAGCTAATCTAGGGCAGCATCAAAGTCGCGCGCAAGGTGAAATTGAACAGACTATAGCCTGCAAATTGGAGCCTCAAGCAGAGATGCTGGCAAAGACATTAGGTGCGGTGGAATATCAACGTTTGCTTTTAGACCGCCTTTTGATGCAACTTACAGAGCAGACGCAAGTGATGCAAGATTTCATTGCCCGTCAAGAGCGATTTGAAGAAGCTTTACTTGCCTTGCAACCAAAGGTGCGTCAGCCTTTTATAACCGATCGGCAGGTAGTTTACTGTCAAGCTAAGAAAATACCAGAGAAGATAACTTCTCCTTCAATCTATTTTGTACCTAAAGGCTAGCTTTTGTTGAGGAGATAGGGAAGATGTTGTTTTTCCCAAATAGCTAATGCATCAACCCACGCACGAAAACCCTTCTTAGGCAATTTGGCAAAAGAGCTTGTAGGATTTGTTAAAAGCTCAATAAGCTGATTTTTTACAAAACCAGATGTGATGCTTGGTCTAATCTTGGTTAATAAAGCAAATAATTTTTGAATATCTTCTTTGTCTGGCGGTGCTGTATCCCAAATCCAAAAATCAAATGCTATAGCTTCTAGGTAGTCAGAGTTAAGTCCGAGGGTTGAGTAGAAAAATTCAATAAGAATTTTAACATCTTCGTCTTCTAAATTCTCAATTGCTGATTTGATCTCTGTTTTTTCTTCCTCAGAGTACTGAGCAGCTTTCTGATAGTAATCCCCATTAGTAGGGGGGCATAGATAATTATATAAGGCTTTTGGTTGAAATGCTGCAAAACGTACCCATCGTAAAATTTTTTCTTGTACACGTAATCCGAAGCGGATAGCAGTAAAGCTATTAGCTAGGTTGTCAGGGTACTGCAAGGTTTCTATGCTATCCATGAAGTCTAATTTTATAGCTTCGCTAATAAGATCCTTGTTGATAGTTAAAAAAGCGTCGACGAAACCTGCAAGGATAGGTAGATGGTTAGGGTTTCTATGGATTGCTTCAAACATTCGCTTGATTGGCTCTCCTAGCCACGGCTTTTCTTCAAACACAAACTCACATGGTCGATCATAAGCACCTATCAAATGAGCTAGAGCCAGAGCGCCTTTTTGCCACGATTCAGTCTTTATTGTAGATATGTTGCCAATATATTTATAGATGGGCTCAAGGTTACAGTCATTTGTGAGCTTTTTTAAGCCAAAAGTTTGAAAGAGATTGGTCAATATGCAGCTTTGAACAGCACCTCGTGTCGCTTGGAGGAGGTGATATAAAAAGCCTATATCTGCTTCGTTATTTTTCGCATTGCCTATCTTTAGCAAGATCTGCTTATAGTTCGCTAAAGATAGATCTCCACCTTGAGTTATCTGTTCGGCCATTGCAAGAGTAATAAAAGGCAGCCCGCCATGTTTTTGATAGCTCTCTAGGACAATAGCTGCCATTACTCTTTTTTTATCATTGCTAAATATAGTTCTCAGATATTTCTGAATCCTTTCTCTTGTATTTTGGTTTGCCTTGTTAATCAACCGATCTGTTAAGTCTGTGACTTGCTCAAAAGTCTGTTGCCAAGCCTCTCGAACAAACTTTTTGTCAGGATCATTCTTTGTTAAAGAAACCGCTAGTAAGTGCCATTTACGTGCTGCTATTGCTGGCTGGATACCTTTAATTTGCTTTTTTAACATTGTTAGATGGGTTATTGCTTTTGTTGTGTTGCCAAAAGGGACAAGATTAAAAAAACAAGAAGCCTTTTCGATTGATGAGTTCTCTGAGCTTAAAGCCAGGTTGCTATGCAGTAGATATATTAAGCCTAAAATCAATAGTCGCATAACTGTAGTTCCCTAAACTTCTTTATTCAGAAGTGCCCATTTTCAGCTTACAAACATTTCTAGTAAAAAACAGCGACACTTTTGACATCAATCCTATGAAAAGTCAAAGTAAATGAGTAAATAAAGCATGCTACAATGGGATAGTCAGAGAAAGGCTTTCTTGTAATTACATTTTCAAACTTGGGATCTGAAATTGTTGCGAAGAGTTTTGAAGTCTGCCTTAATCCTAGTGGCTTTTATTATCAGAGTCTACTATGTCTTTGTGCTAAATGTGCCTGAAAACAATATCTACTCGGATATGAAGGGCTATTTTGATGTAGCTCATCGTCTATTAGAGGGAAGTCATACTCCTTATGATTTTTTTCAGCCCATT
>CALBMD010000199.1 GCA_937896265.1 uncultured Pseudomonadota bacterium | reverse complement strand
TGTCGTCATCACCGGCGTCTCAGGATCAGGAAAATCCTCTTTAGCCTTTGATACGATTTACGCCGAAGGGCAACGGCGCTATGTCGAGTCTTTATCCTCCTATGCAAGGCAGTTTATTGGCCAACTTGAAAAACCTAAATATGAGACTATTCGGGGGCTCTCGCCAACCATTGCTATCGAGCAAAAATCAGGTAGCAAAAACCCTAGGTCAACAGTGGGCACTATCACTGAAATCTATGATTTCCTACGCGTCCTTTATGCTCGTATGGGTGTGCAGCACTGCTTCATTTGCGACAAAAAAGTAGGCCGAGGCGATCCAGAAAGCATTGTTTCCCAGATTGCTCACGATTTTGCCGGTCAAAGCATCTTTCTTTTGGCCCCTTTAGTTGATGAGCGTAAAGGGGAACACCGGGAAGTTTTGGCGAAAATAAAAGCCGATGGCTATTCTAAGGTTCGCATCAACGGCATCATCTCAGACATAAGCGACGTGCAAGCTCTTGCCAAAAACAAGAAACACTCGATTGAAGCTATGATTGATCGCTTGCAGATAAAATCTGACCAAACTTTTATCAGCCGCCTTACCGGTTCAGTAGAAACAGCAATCGCTGCGGGACAGGGCAAACTGATCGTCGCAGCCAGCGACAAAAAAGACCGACCATTTAGCACAGAAAGAAGCTGCTGTGGTCAGGCTTATAAAAAACTAGAACCGCAGCACTTTTCTTTTAACTCACCTCTGGGTATGTGTGAGGGCTGCCAGGGCCTTGGCAACATCTTGGATGTTGATGAGGATAAAATCGTTAACCGCAAATTAAGCATCGCAGAAGGGGCTCTGGCACCATGGGAAAGCTTCTTTATCGGCGGTCAGCTCAAAGAAAACTCCTGGGGAGCCGCTCGTATTCGCGCCATGGAAAAAAAATGGGACCTAGATATCCATACCCCTTTTGAAAAGCTCCCTTTGAAGATCCGAACAATGATTCTAAGTGGCACCGGCATGAAAGATAAGACCCTGCTTTTTAAATGGCGGGGACAAAAGGGGCAAGGATCATGGGAAGTTGAAGAAGAAGGCATCAAAAGCCGCATTATGCGCCGCTACCAGCAGACCAATTCTGAAGCGGCAAAAACCAAATACATGCGGTATATGTCCTATCTTCCTTGTAGCCAGTGCCAAGGATCACGCCTTAGAGCAGATATCAGAGCCGTCAGACTCTATAAAAAATCGATCGATGAGCTTTGCCATGCAAACATCAATGAAGCGTATGAATTCTTTGATAAGGTAGAGCTCAAAGGCAAAGCCTATAAGATTGGTTATGAATTCATCAAGGAAATTAAATCACGGCTATTTTTTCTTAAAAATGTTGGCCTAGGGTATTTAAGTTTAGATCGCAAAGGCCCAACTCTCTCAGGCGGTGAGGCGCAACGTATTCGTCTTGCCTCACAAATTGGCTCTGAACTCACCGGCGTCCTTTATGTGCTTGATGAGCCATCTATTGGCTTGCACCAAAAGGATAATCGCTCGCTTTTAGCTACGCTTGCTCATTTAAAAAAGATTGGCAATACAGTGCTTGTCGTCGAGCATGACCGCGAGACCATTGAATTTGCCGACTGGGTGATTGATATGGGACCAAGAGCTGGTGAACTCGGTGGAGAAATCATTGCCGAAGGGACACCAGCAAGCATTTTGGCTAATCCCAAGTCCTTGACGGGCAGCTATTTGAAATCTCCAGACTTGCTGCCCAAAAGCACCAGACTTATTGAGCCTGGCAGCAAAAAAGCAAGCTTGTGGGTACGCAAGGCGCAAGAGAACAACCTCAAAGGATTTGACCTGGAGATTCCTCTAAATCGCTTAGTTTGCTTCACAGGTGTTTCAGGTGCCGGCAAATCGACTCTCGTCCACCAAGTTATCTATCCTTACCTAGCAAATCGCATCCAAGGCAGCGATCTAACTATCGGTAAAGTCAAGGAAATAACAGGTTTTGAAGGCATCGAAAAGATTGTCAATATCACCCAGCAACCGATTGGCAAAACACCGCGCTCAAACCCAGCTACCTACACCAAGGTCTTTGATTTGATACGAGATTTCTTTGCTATTCTACCGGAAGCAAAACTACGCGGTTACAGCAAGGGGCGTTTTTCTTTCAACGTTTCTGGTGGCCGCTGCGATGCTTGTCTTGGCGATGGGTTTTTAAAGGTAGAAATGCACTTTTTAGCCGACGTGTTTGTGCCTTGTGAGGTCTGCAAAGGCAAGCGCTTTAATCAAGAGACACTCATGGTCAAGTACAAGAACCATTCCATTGCTGATGTTCTTGCTATGAGCGTCGTAAGTGCTAGGGAGCTTTTTCAAAACCACGCGGCGATTACGAAGATCCTTGATACTCTTATCGAGGTAGGCCTCGACTACGTCCGTTTAGGTCAGGCAGCGACAACCCTATCAGGCGGCGAAGCTCAGCGTATCAAGCTGGCAAAGGAACTTGCTAAAAGAGAAAAAGGTAAAAGCCTTTATTTCCTCGATGAGCCAACAACAGGCCTGCATTTTGATGATATCAAAAAATTAATGAGTGTCTTGAACACTTTGGTAGATCGAGGCAACTCTATCATTTTGATCGAGCATAATACTGATGTGATCAAAGCTTGTGACTGGCTTATCGATCTTGGCCCAGA
>CALBMD010000198.1 GCA_937896265.1 uncultured Pseudomonadota bacterium | reverse complement strand
CGAACTTCGAATCCTTTGAATTTATTGGTGACTTTCAAAAAATTTCACTTCTCGGATAGATTATTCTGACACAATCCCTTCCTCTATATCTCGATTTGGATCACCAGTTGGAGCAGGCTGCGGTTCTGCTACTCGGTGTTGCGGTAGCGGACCATTGATTACTAGCCCTTTATCAGCCATAGCTTTAAGCTTCATTGTCTTGACGGATTTGCTGATACTGCTGAAGCAGGAACTTGCACAGCCGCCAGTTGCACTAACGCAACCGACAAGACCTTGTTTAAGCTCTGCACCGCCAACGCCGGCTAGAAATATCACCAACGGAAGTGGAATGCCAGCCAACATTGTACCTGCCATTATATATAACGACACATTAAACGCACCCATAGTCTGGTCTTTGTATGCAATCTGCGCTGGAGTTTGAAAAGCTGATTGCCAGCAGTAGTTGTCGCTTTGTGAACTACACCTGTACATAAACTGCGGTGATGCATGCGGATTCATTGATTGGTCATTGCTGTTAGTCCAAAACGTCAGACTGCCTGCATTGCGTGCCCTATTAATCTGAGGGTCGTTCATTTCTTGTATCATTCCAAGCGTTGGCGACATCAAAAAAAGCGCAATGCCTGCTGTTAAGTAAAGCGCAATGCTTGTAGTTGGAATCCAATATATCATAAAATATTCCGTAGCACGTGGATAACGGTCATGAGTTATTAACAAGATAGGAGGAATAATGATTCCACCTGCAATAAGAGATACTGCAACTGGCCATGACACAGAAAAAGAATTCTCATAAAAGGCTTTCATCGCCAAATTATAATCATTTTGAATAACTTGCGAGTAGCAGATGGGTCCTCTAGGATAGCAATTAAAAGAAATATAAGGCCCTGCTGGTATCACTTGCTGCACCTGCCCAATCTTAGTGTGGCAAAGTAATGGCGGAAAGCTATCGTCAGCCACCGGTGGAACGGAATTGCGGAAAACATCGACAGCAAGATTATTGCATTCCTCTAACATCCCTGCCATAGGTGCAGTCCAAAGTAGAGCGACGCCTGCGGCCGCAAATAGACCAATCCAAAAACCATGACTTCGAAATTGATCACGGTCTTTAAAAAAAAGAGATTCATTAGCAAATAACGGATTCATCAGGTTCAAAGTAAAAATTATACACAACAATTTGGCTTTCACGAGCATCTCCTTAATTCTTTATGAGGATGGCGGTACAATCAGAGTTGCCTAGATCCTTCAGCAAGACAGAAAATTTGAAGAAGAACTAGCTACTTCAAGCCTTCCTCGCTGCAAGCCTGGCAAGACAGTGCTGCAAGAAACCATACACATATATAATTTGACATGCTGCTTGACAATAGGATCTTGACGGCTGGAAATATTGCTGAAATATTTGCGATCACTTTAATAGATAAGGAACCGAATATGCATGTTCGTTACGCTTGCCTTGCACTTATGATCTTAGCAACACTCTCTTCCAGAGCTACGGAAGTAACTGTTCCCACCATGGATTTGAAGTGGAATCCAGCTAGTGGTGGCCAAAATTGGCAGATAACCTGGACGCTACCAGGCAATGAACGTGGCCTTCAAATACTTCCACTGAGTATTGCATTTCCCTTCATCAGTTCAGCAATATCCCAGATTCATCAAAACCAAAATCGGATCACATTGCCTATGAAGACAAACGGAGAAACCAATTTCGATTGGCTTGGTCCTGCAGGCAGTAATCTTTTTGATCCAAGAAAAGTAAGCTTTGCTAAGAAAAAGATTCTTTGGTGTCATAATGGCTCGTCTAAGAAATTAGAGAGTCTCGAAGTGGTTGTTCATCGCCAACCCTTTCGCATTGTTCATTTTGACCCGACACTGCATGATACTATTCAAGCCGCGATTAGTGCTGCCAAACTTAAACAGGTCTATATCTCTGTTACTCAGCAGCAGTCTGATCAATTAAATATATCTCCAGTCAAGATAACCCAAGTGTCACTCAGCAGCAGCTTCCCCATTCAAAATACCTCAAGTGAAGCCCCTAAGCTTCAGAGTAGCATGAGGTTTGATTAGTGTGTTTGGGGAATCCAGCTGCTTTTTGCTTCAAAAAAGCTTACCTAAGGGGGAATGTGCAGGTACGTTCCGTAGGGCGGAGCTCGACGATATAAGGCGCCTGCCAACTTTCGGCTCTGGGGATAAATTTACAGACATAAGTCGGCTGCGCATATGGCGGCTGCGGATAAACCAGTAGTTTATGGCTCTGGCCAAAGGTCAAATTCTTTAGATTCAAATATCGCCCTTTTTCTACGAAGTCATCAAGCGCCCCGTCATCAAGCACAACTCTTACCTTATCAGAAAAATTCGCCGTGAGTGATACTCGAGTAGGTGCCATCTTTGCAATGCGAGTAAGGACAACTTTGGTTTTCTTAATCACCATATTATGCTGAGCTTCCACAACAAAAGACTCTTCTTGAAACCCATCCCGGTTTATAGTAATAAAGTGCTTGCCATTAGGCAGTGTCTTCTTTATTGGTGTTGTTACATACTTGCCCCAAGGTAGCTTTCCATCTACAGATATCTGAACAACTTCTGGCACCGTGTCGATCATAAGCACCGCTGGCTCTTCTTTAAATAAAAGACTACGATTGGCATAGCTAACAACAGCTATTCCAAGAACAAGAACCAATAAAACGATATTGCGCCATAAATTGGATTCTTTCACTTTCCGCTTAGAGCGAGTGAGATTTTTAGCACCAGTCATCCTTTGATTAAACTGCGGTGTTGCACTCGATCTTGGCTTGGCACGTCGCTCTCTTTGTCCTCGCATATCTTGAGAGCCACCCAATGACAAATGAGCGGCTACCTCTGCAGATGAACTAGCTAATTTGTTTGGGTCTTTTACACGAAAGTAAGAAGCATCCTTATCTTTTTCAAAGCTAAGATTTACTTCGGCTCCAACTACTGCCTCACTCTTTACTAGCGCTGACTCTCTGAGTAAATCTCGAACCACTTCTGTATTTTCTTTAACACGTGTCGCCAAAAGCTTCTTCAAAAAGGCCGAAAGATCGGCAACAGTGAAATCGGCATATCGTTTGCTCAAATACTGTCGCAACGTCTTTTCTAAATCAGCAGCTGTGTCATATCGCATATTCGGATCTAACTTAAGCCCTTTTTCTACTAAAGCCTTGAGCTCTTGATCCACGCTTGCATTAAGTACACAAAGGTCCTCTGGTATCTGGCAAGCTCTAACTAGAGAGATAGTTTCAACCTCATTTTCTCCCTGAAATAGCCTTTTCATTGCCAGCATTTCCCAAAGAACAATGCACAGCGCAAAAATATCGGTTCGAACATCGACTTGCTGCGCTGTTACTTGCTCAGGACTCATATAAGAATATTTTCCCTTGACAATCCCAGGTTTCGTATCCGTGCTCTTGTCTTCAGCATCAGCAATACCAAAATCTGTGACTTTAACATCCCCTTCAAAACTGAGCAGGATATTTTGCGGGGATATATCTCGATGAATAATCTCAAGCTTCTTGCCGCTTAACTCATCAACTTTCATATGGGCATAATGCAAACCCCGAGCTGCTTCGGCAATAATATGCAGAATATAGGAAACAGGAAGCCTGATTTCTTCGACTTCACAGGCTGCTAGCGTGGCTCGTAAATCACAGCCGTTGATAAACTCCATAATGAGAGCATAAGAGCCCTCAACTTCTTCAAAACCTTCTACCCGAACGATATTGGCATGCTGCAAGCGTTTGCAGATATGAGCTTCATCACGAAACATTTTGATAAACTCAATATCTTGAGCGTAGTAGGGAAGAATACGCTTGATGCAGCAAATACGCTGAAAACCGTCTTCACCAAACTGACTGCCAATGAATATTTCAGCCATGCCACCGCGGGCAATCTTTTTATAAAGCTTGTATCTACCCTTTACCATGGACTACAAACCTGCTTAAACTTACAACTCTTCATGAATGATATCGGTATAAATCTGCTTTTCCCTAGGGAACAAAACAGGTAGCCGCGCCGTAGAGCATATGGTAAAATTCGTAATTTCAAGTAAAAATGTTTTATTTTGAATTATTTATATCCCAATATTGAGGGTAACAGGTGGCAGAGGAAGCGACAGTTAGAGAACAGCATGGGGTTTTTTTGACGCTTGAGGGTGGTGAAGGCGTTGGCAAATCAACCTTAATTGCCCTACTCTCCAAATGGCTTGCTGAACAAAATATCCAGCATGAACTCTGCCGAGAGCCTGGCGGTACATATGCTGGGGAGCAGGTTCGCGCTATTTTCAACAGCTCCCAAGAAGCCTTAACCCCTCAAACCGAGCTTTTCCTTATCTCGGCCTCTAGAGCAATGCTATGCCACACTAAGATCAAACCTTTATTAGAAGCTGGCGTTTGGATCTTAAGTGACCGATTCTATGACTCCACGCGGGTTTATCAAGGCACCCTTGGCAATCTAAGTCGCGAGTTTATCGACCAGGTTATTGAGCACGCGACACAGGGGCTGACACCTAACCTGACATTCCTTCTTGATTGCCCAGCTGAAGTTAACTTTGCTCGTTTGGCAAACAGATCTAGCAAAGACGGCGCAATGCGGTATGACCAGGCCGATTTAGAGCAGCATCGTCTCATCCGGCAGGCATTTTTAGAACTAAGCCGCGAAGAACCCAAACGTTTTGTTATAATAGATGGAACGCTGCCCTTAGCCGAGCAACTCAAACTCTGTCAAGCCGCAATACATAACAAGGTGGCATGGTGAGCGATTGGGGTAGATTCAGTTCTTATTATGCAAAGGCTTGGGAAGCTGTTCAAAAAGCAGCATTACCTCAAGTATTGCTTCTTACTGGGCGCGAAGGCCTGGGTAAAGGCTTGTTTGCGCGAGGCCTAGTGGCATTACTTTTTTGCGAAAGACAAACCGCCAAACCTTGCGGTAGCTGTCGTCTCTGTTTAAGCATAAAGGGGGATCACTTTCCTGATCTTCTATGGATTAGCGCCCAAGGACAGCGGATCAAAGCCGATGATGTAACGCGCGTGCAAGATCATTTGAGTCTTAAGCCACGCGGCTCAACACTATACCCTAAAGGCTATCGTGTTGTTGTCATCGAGGACATCGACTGGATGACTCACTATGGGGTCAATGCCTTACTGAAGACTATCGAAGAACCGCCTCCGGATTCGCTTTTGATATTCACAACAAGTAAAAAGCGCCAACTCATGCCCACTCTCCTATCTCGTTGTGTGCAGTGGGCACTTATTCCCAATAAACTTGGCATAACTAGTCAAGTAATAAAGCCTGCGTTTTATCAAAGCAATGAAGATCTAGCAAAGATTATTCAACGCTTTGAATCAATGCCAAAGGGTGAAGTACCTTCACCCGCGACTTTTGTACAAAGCGTCGAATATGTTTTAAATCAGAACTACCGAGATTTTTTTCTTCAAGGGAAGAAATTAAATACTCATAATTTACTTGTGAAGAAACGACGGATTTGGTTACAAGAAATGCTGCACATAACCCACCAGCACATTGCCATTAATACACAGGGCATGGCTGAATATTTAGGTGCACTTGAAGCAAATCCACAGCTGTAGAGGTTAAAGTCAAGATGCAAGGAACAAATATAGTCGGTGTGCAGTTTCGTCGCGCTGGTAAAATCTACGATTTCTCAGCTGGCAAATTAAACCTAAGCATCGGCGATCAGGTTATCGTCGACTCCGAAAAAGGCCCAAGCCTTGCTGAGATTGTAGAGATTCGGTTTCACAACCCAGCACAAAAGTTAAAGGCTAAGCTCAAGTCTGTTATCCGTAAAATCTCCTTCAAAGAGATAAATAAACCCCAACGGTTATCTATAGAAGAAGTTAGTAACGTTACGAAAGATAAAGTAGAAGAGCACAAGCTCTCGATGCGAATCTTAAAGAGCGAGCTACAATTCGATGGCAATAAGGTTGTTGTTTATTTTTCCTCACCAGGCCGAGTTGATTTTCGCGACTTAGTGAAGGATCTAGCAACAATTCTAAAAACTAGAGTTGAGCTGCGCCAGGTCGGTGCTCGAGATGAAACAAAGATTTTAGGCGGTATTGGTATTTGTGGTCGAGAGTATTGCTGCACTAGCTTCCTCCGCGAGTTTGTGCCTGTTTCTATTAAGATGGCAAAAAATCAAAACTTAGCGTTAAATCCAAACAAGGTTTCTGGCGGATGCGGCCGCCTGCTTTGCTGCTTGACATATGAGAATGACACTTACTCAAAGCTGCGGCAGGTTTTACCCCCCTTACAAAGCGAAGTTCGCTTAAAATCAGGTATTACTGGACGCGTTATAAAAAATGATCTGCTCAATCAGCTAGTGATTATTAAGACCACTGAGAATGAAGAGATCAAAGCTAGAGTTGAAGACGTCACTATCATGCGCGGTTTTGATAAGTCTGCTGCTATAGATGAAGGAAACATCCCTGAACCAAAGATCCACGCGCCAAGCACACCAGAAGCCGATGAATGGGCAGAAGGATTAGATCTAAGCGCCTTATCTGACGAAATCCACCGGCAAGAGGATTTCAAAAAAGAACACGCACGCAGCAAACCGCAGGGAAGACAAGGCAGCAGCCAAGGATCACAGCCACAAGGCGGGCGCGGTCGGCCGCAACCTCAACAAGCAGGACCAAAGCCGCAAAATAATCAACAAAACAACCAACGCCCAAACCGTGGCCGGCGTGGTAATAATAACAATAACAGACCTCGCTAATTTTTTTTCTAATCCTTGATAAGAGAATAGTGAATTGAGTCTAGCTCCTTCCTCAAGCAGGATGGGCCTAGAAAAACATTACGAACTCTTATGAAGGAGATAGCTATGTCTGCAACAAACAAGCTCCGCGATGATATCCAAATGTTAAAAAACGACGCTACAAAAACAATCAGCGATATCAGCAAGATTGTTGCTTCGGTTTCTGGAGAAACAAAAGAAACTTCACAACAACTGTTGCAAGATGCCTATAATGAGCTCCGCAAAGATTTTTCTATGATTCAAGATAAGTTTGATGAGCTTTCTCATCAAACTAAAGAAACAATCAAAAAAGCAGACGCCCATATAAAGCGTAATCCTTATCTATATCTGGCAGGGTTTCTTGCAGGCGCTTTTTTTTTGGGAAAACGTTTCAAATAGATAGCGTTCGTCGTATTAGTCGTGAAGCTGCTACCCTTCCTCATAGAATAGCTCTCTCGATTGTTCTATGGGGGGGGACGGGCTTATATGCCGCGGTCACCCTTCTCCCTCACCTCGGCATTCACTATACAGCAGCAACAATTCTAGGGGGAACTGTAGTTTGTTTAATTGCTATTCGCTGGTCGATCTCTCGCTAAGAAAGAGAAGAAAAGAGAAGTAAATGACTCCTGATAAGCCAATTAAAGAGCATGAGTATTTTCAAAGTGAGCCTCGCCCTCCTTTTCCTAAGCAGATTTTATCACCGCCTGGAAAAGAGTATCAGATGGACCCAGCGCCACGTTTTGAAGCACCTCTGTATCTAGGAGCTACAAAATTAGCTGGTAAAAAAGCTCTCATCACCGGTGGAGATTCAGGTATTGGGCGGGCGATCGCAATATTATATGCCCGAGAGGGAGCTGATGTTGGTATTACCTATCTACCTGAGGAGAAGGTTGATGCAGCAATTACTGTCGAGCATATCACTTATGAAGGGCAACGCGGCTACTCGATCCAAGCTGATCTCACCAGCTATAAAGCATGTGAGCATGTTATTGATGCTTTTGTGCGCCATTTTGGTGGGATTGATATTCTCGTCAACAACGCTGGGATACAAAAGCACATAGACCATGTCGAAGACTTGAGCGTTGAGCAATGGGATCTTACTTTTCAGACTAATATTTCAAGCTGCTTCTACCTGACAAAAGCTGCCCTACCACACATGAAAGCAGGAGCAACAATTATCAATACAGGATCGATCAATGGCTTAGAAGGCAACCCCAAACTTATTGACTACGCAGCCACTAAAGGGGCTTTGCATGCCTATACCAAATCGTTGGCTTTAGCTTTGATAGATCGAGGTATTCGAGTAAATTGTGTTGCTCCAGGCCCCGTCTGGACCCCCCTCAACCCTGCCGAACAAAACTCAGAAGCAATCCGTCATTTTGGTGAGGGCGTTCCTTACCGAAGACCGGCGCAGCCAGAGGAGATAGCTCCAGCTTTTGTTTTTTTAGCCTCTGAAACGGATTCTAGTTATATGACAGGAGAAGTGTTAGCTCTGCTTGGTGGCCATACTCGAGCAGGATGACAGCTGTGTCTTTTTTTGTGAGTTGGCTTAGCTTTTAGAGCTAAACCAACTCTAGGGAATGTCTCTAAACTCTTAGCCAATTACGGCTCCGATCGTAATCAAGCAAGCTAGTTTCTAATTTGTCGGTTTATTTTGCTCAACCTGTTCAGCGCCTTCTCCTGCTTCTTGTTCAGAACTTTCTCCTACCACCTCAACGCTTTTTACTGCTTCTTGTTCAGAACTTTCTCCTACAACTTCAGCGCTTTCTCCCTACCATCATCACTTCCTCTTCAGGAGTTGCCTCAGCAAGAGGAAGAGTGGTCCCAAAAGAAATTTGAGTGGTAATCACCAATAAGGCTGCGATATTTTCGTGGTCTTTAGCATAAAATTAACTCCTTTAGTAATATTCTTGTATTAAGCAAAACATATACCAACATTATAATATGCTGTAATGACAGTATATTTAAGCATAAACCTGCTGTTTTTGCCTTGTTTAAGTGATACAATCTTATACTATCGCCTAATTTTTATACAGAGTATTTATGAAGCTATTTGACTGTTTATATATGGATCAGCCTTGAAAAGGATTGTAGGTGAGAAATTTCTTTCTTAATCCGACGCCTTGCTGTCATAACGGTCTTGGTATAGAGTATCACCCACCAAAATCTCTGCAGGAGCACCATGGAAGGCTTTTTTTACTTACCAGAGCAGGTTGCAGCCCTACAATGGCTGCAGTCTTCGTTTTTAGCAAATCTCCATTTTTTTTGGTTCTTCCTGCGTCACTTCGACACAACCCCTGGTTATTTAGTAGTTATTGGCATAGCGGTAGGCTTGCTTGATCGTAAGACAGTGATTCCTTATCTTTACGGCCTTTGCTTTGCTGTGCTTTATACCAATGGTTTGAAATATCTTTTCCTTATGCCACGACCAGCTGCTTTTGATCCTGCTCTTGATTTGCTTGATCTTGGTGCTAACCGAGGGTTCCCCAGCGGAGCAGCCATCTCGTCACTTATCATAGGATCGGTGATTAGCCGCCATATCTCTGGAACAAAAGGCGTACTTCTAGGTGTTAGCTACATGCTGCTCGTTAGCTTTTCACGCCTTTACCTTGGAGTTCATTTTTTTACAGATATCTTAGGGGGTTGGTTTTTTGGTTTGATAGCCTGGCGGTTTTTTCTTTGGCTGACACCTAGATTAGCCCTTTGGCGCCAGCGAATGCCTTTCCGCATCTTTATTGAAATTTTGCTTTTGGGCCTTTTTTGGGTTTGTGATCAGCTTCCTACCAAATATGCAATAGTCCCAGCATTAATTCTTGGCATAGGCATTGGCCACGATATCCCCCTAGCCCCAATACCACCTTTGACAAAGCGCTACCGAGTACCCTTAGCCATTGCTGGCACTTTGCTTCTACTTCTGATTTCTAAATTCTATTTTACAGAATGGATGTTTGGCTTGATTGGTTTTTGGCTAACCTGCGGCATACACTTATTTCCTTTAGCACGCTTAAAAGAGCAAATTGCTTGGCTAAAGCAAATGCGCTACCCTCAGCAAAGATCAAAAGATATTGAGTCCCTGAGAACCTAAGTAGTCCTTGGGAGGAACCATTTACGAAGCTTCCTTCCAAGTAGACTACTAAGATTTACTAGCAGAAATGACAGACTATGAGCACCAAGGCATACTTGGATTAATCTGACACATAATATCGCAGAACTGAGGTGGATAAGGACATTGGTTCTCACCGCTACCAGACTTGCGGCCTACAAAAATCGTATGTGTAGAAGCTGTTTGACCCTTAGCATCTCTTGCTGTCAATGTCGTTTGACCTTCAGCTAAGGCCGACATCACACCTTCACTATCAATTTTTGCTACGGTTGTATTCGAGGATTCCCAAGTCAAAGAGCCTTCACCGCCAAAACTTTTAAACGGTATCTGCGCTAGCTTGTCATAAGTACCGGCATTAGGCACAATAGTTAGCTGTTGATGTTGCAAACGGTCCAAAGCTGCGGCGGCATCAATCACACAGTTACACCCTGTTTCAACATTCACTGTGCGACCACTAGCTTGCAAAATAGCTTTAATTTCTTGCGGGGTGATACTGTGATTTACTGCCATAGCTTGGCTGTGAAGAAGGGCAGCGGTGCCAGCTACTAACGGGGTAGCCATCGACGTACCACTTAGCTCACGATATTGGCCAGCAGGAATAGTACTCAGGATACCTTGACCTGGAGAAGCTAAATCCACAGTAGCTATACCGTAGTTTGACCAGCTTGGTTTTGAATCATCTGGGGCGGTAGCTGCAACACTGATCACATTGCTAAAGCCAGCATTAGCTGGGTATACTTCGCGAGTATCATTATTACGACCATCATTGGCTGCTGCTGCAACAAACAAAATACCCTTGGCTTCTGCACGCTGAATAGCTTCTAGAATTGGCTTCACACCGTTACGAGGCACTGCTGCACCCCAACTGGCACTAATGATATGAGCCCCATTAGCTACAGCATAATCGATCGTCTTTGCTGCTGTCATCAAATCACCAGAGCCGTCAGCACCTAAAAAACGAAGAGGCATAATCGATACACGCTGAGAAATACCGGAGACACCGATGCCGTTGTTACCAACAGCACCTACAATACCAGCACAATGCGTACCGTGGCCTGGGTTCTTAGAAGAAACTTCATCGTTAGCATTGGCATCATTATCACGGAAGTCCCAACCATGCACATCATCAATAAAGCCGTTGCCATCATCATCGATGCCATTACCAGGTATTTCACGAGGGTTACGCCAGATATTTGCTTCAAGATCAGGATGTTTCATATCTACGCCAGTATCGGTAATTGCAACAACTGTTGTTGTTGAGCCAATCTGCATATCCCAGGCAGCGCTAGCGTTAACCTTAGCTAAGGCCCATTGCTTTTCATAGCTTGGGTCATTTGGTGTACCAAGAGCATAAAATTTAACGTTCGGAACCATGTACTCGATTTCATCATCATTTGCTAAGGTATTAAAAGATGATGAAGTACTTTCTAGATCTTTTACTTCTACGAGCAACAGTCCACCAGCTTCATGAGTATCTTTTACTTTCACAGCAGAACGAGGATAACGCTCCTTCAACGATGCCTCAACATCGGCCACACTACGACCTTCAGCTACTCTAATGACAAACTCATCACCATAACTTTTATTAGTAAATAACAGCGCGAAAAAGGAAGCAGCGAGAATAGTAGCACCAAGTCGTCGCTCTATGCGCCTCATGAGACCTCCATAGGACTGTGGTTGGGAAAAAAACCAATTTTTCCCTATTTGAAATTCTTTCGATTTTTCTATATTATTATTGTATTTTTTTTAGCTTGGTTTTGCAAATAAGTGGAATTTCTAGCAAGCTTTCTTGGAAGGAAGTATCTGCATAGCTGCTTCCAACCTGCTTTCTTGCTGCAAATTTACTTTAGAATATTGAGAGACTTATTTGAGGGTGCCACGAAAATGAGCACAAGGAAGAATCATTGTATTAGGAAATAGAAAAGAACCAGGGGAAATAACACTATTACAGCCTGTTTGAACAGAATCGCCCAATACAGCACCAAATTTTTTTAATCCAGAGTCAACAAGAGCATAACCACTTGGATCCTGAAAACGGACTGTGCCGCCTTTTAATTTGAGATTAGCAAGTTTGGTTCCTGCACCTAAGTTAACATTACATCCTAAGATAGAGTCGCCAACATATGCAAAATGCCCCGCTTTAGCTCTATCAAAAAACAAGGAACTCTTTACCTCTGTTGCATGCCCCACAACGCAATTTGCCCCAACAAATACATTACCCCGAAGGTAAGCTCCATGACGCACTTCGCTGCCCGCTCCAATGTAGCAGGGGCCTTTAATAAGAGCTGTCGGCTCTACCTTTGCTCCTTGCGCAATATATACAGGGCCATCGATAAAAGCCCCGGGGCTTACTTCTCCTTCAATAACCGGACAATCTTGCACTCCCAAACGCTTAAGCACTTCACTAATGAATTTTTCCAGTGGTTTGCCTAGATAATCAAAAACATTGTCTGATAACCAATCTTTATAGGATAGGGTTTCGATATCAACAAATTGAGCCAAACTCAAGAATGGCCGCTCTTCCATCGCTTTCTCCCACCGCTAAAGTAAAAAAATAACCTACCGAACCGTGAATTATATGCCTAGTCCAAGGTTATAGAAACTATTAATAGATAGAGGTTTCTAAATGATTGACACCAATGAATTTAAACGCAAAGTCAAAGAATGGGTCAAGGCTAACCCCTTGGGCAATGAGCAAGAATTATCTGATTTTTGTGAAGACCTCATTCCTCCAGCGCAATTTGCAAGTCAAAAGTGGCTGGTAGATCAAACCCTTCATTGGTATCGGTATGTTGTAGCTCAACGTGATCGTCTACTAACTCTCGAGGAAGAGGATATGAACTAGCTGCTAATGCAACCAAAATGTTATTTTCATACATCCTTGCGCTCAAATGGACTATCCTCGTCATAATCAAAAAGAGGCGACAAGTCGAATAGCGGATTTTGGATTCCTCCCCTATCCACTTTTTTACCGTCCTAGAGTCTGTGCTATCAACTCAGACCATTCACTTAAGATTAGTCCAGCAAATTCAAGCTTTTATGAAAAATGCCTTTGTTTTAACGTGGCAAGGAGAAAAGAGGAAGGGCCGTTTTGGCAAATGGTTGCAGTGGTTCCACACGGCTATTCAGATGAAAGGAACTAAGCTTTACGCGGCTGTGTGACCATTTCTTTAATCCTCTCAAATTCCGACTCAGTGATCGGATCAAGTTCTTCTAAATCATCAAATCCCAAGTCTTTAATCCAGTTGATGTTATGCATTTCAGGTAGCGGCGCAACTATTTCATCACCTTCATCAGTTTCATAAACCTCATAAGCTTCTAAAATTAAGCCTGCAGCCTGCATTTTAAAGAAATGGTACCCATCGCCATTAACCATTACACCATCTCGCGAATCACCACTCCAATACTCTTTTGTGTAGATTATATCTGCATCGGCCATATGATCCTCCTACTACCGCCTACCAACTGCGCATCGGCAACGTCATCAACAAAATTGATCTAAATAGCTTTAACTGGCCAATATAAGGAAATTTTTTATAAAAAACATTAGAAAATATTGGAAAAAAAAGGAACAATTTAGGGGAATTTCGCAGACAGCCCCCCAAATCCTATTTACTTGTTAGCCATAGCTTAGAATTCACATAGTAGCGATAGGAACATCTGAATCTAACACATGACCAAATCGCCCCCAGCGAAACTTTAACCATGACCCCCTGGGGCTAAAAGCGCTCCAAAGGACAAGCAAAGCCTTGCCATGCACATAAGAGAGCGGCACTTCGCCCCACTCCCTGGAATCAGAAGAGTTACTGCGGTTATCACCAATAACAAATACAGAGTCAGAAGAAATGACCTTAGCTTCTCCATCTACTGGCCAATCGCTCGAGGTTGTCCCTACCTTTTGCTGCAAAACCCAATGCCAGCGACCGTCAAGGTTTTCACGGAAAAGGAGTTTATTTTCGCTAACATCGGCAATGTCCACCAAACTGCTGCGGTCAAAATCAAATGCCTCACGCTTTTGCTCAATGCCATTGATATATAAGATATTATTACGGATACAGATTCTATCTCCAGCAATAGCTACAACCCTTTTGATATAGTCAACCGAAGGGTCCGTGGGATTACGAAAAACAATAATATCACCGCGCTTAACATCACTAAGATGCATAATAACAAAGCTAGTAAAGGGCAACTTAAAATCATAGGCTAGCTTATTAGCTAACAAGCGATCACCAACCTTTATGGTACTCTCCATAGATGCAGTAGGGACTACATAAGGCGACATCACTGACCAACGAAAAAGGACAGTAAATATCAGAAGCCAAACGAGTGACTTAAAGTTCTCAAAACTAAAAAAGCCAACGCTGTTAGCCCGGGAAGTCAATACTAAATCTCCCAAATCAATTCTCAAGAACAGGTAAGATCAAGTTATTATACCACTAAATGACAAAGATGCTCTTTTAATCCTTGATCAATTATAAACCTTAACCGATGAGCTTTTATGAAGAGTTTTATTATTCTTTACATCACCTTAAGCTCTCAATATTTGTTGGCTCTGCGTGCTAACAAAGTTTGGTTTGATTTTTTAAATGGGAAATACCGTATCCGCATTCAATATACTCTTCCAGAACTGAAAGAGTTTCGAGAAGTAGATTTTGAAACTACAAACTTTAAAAAAGCTAATGCCTTCTACTGGAAAGTCTTGCGTGGTGGCGAGTTTAATCTAGGAGACCCTGAAGCTATAGAGTTCCCTGAACCTCCCACAAAGCCAGAGCCTTGGTAGATTAGATTAAAGACCGCACCTTTTGGATTACTTCCGGCGAAAGCTTGGCCCCATAGTGACTAATCACATCACTCGCTAAGGTTGCTGCAGCTCTACCACAAAAAGCCATGCTCTTTTCTGACACCAAGCCATAGAGAAATCCCGCAGCAAACATATCACCAGCTCCCGTTGTATCCACTACCTGAGTAGGCACTGGCGACACTACAGTTTGCTGCTGCCCTTTTTGAATTAAAGCTCCTTTTGCTCCTAACTTAATGACAGCAATTGGTCCATAGCTAGCAATCTTTGCTGCTGTAGCCTCTGGAGTTAATCCGTAGAGAAGATGAGCTTCTTCTTCATTGGCAAAAACAATATCTGCTTTTTTTGCAACTATTTCTTGGAAATCGCTCTGATGCTGGCGCACGACAAAGGGATCAGCTAAATCAAAAGAAACGAGGCAAGAAGCATGCTTGGCTTCTTCAATACCTTTGGCTATTGCCGCTTTTTGGCCATCTGTATCCCATTGATAGCCACAAAAATGCAACACTCGACTTGATTGAATTGCTGCTGTGGGCACTAGCTTTGTCCCATAAAGACGGCTAGCACCCAAATAAGTAACCATTGTCCGTTCATGATCAGGAGAGACAAGAACTAAGCAAACACCTGTTGATTCATTTGATGAAATAATGATTTTGGAATCAATCTTAAGCTCAGCCATTCGCTTAGTAATAGCTGCACCAAAAGGATCATCAGCTACAGAACCAGCAAAAGCAGTCTTTTTCTCTAATAGGGCAAGTGCTCGTATGACATTTAGAGAAGAGCCACCAATCTCGCGCCCTACTTCCTTTCTATCTTTGAAAAAGGCAAGCATTGTGCGCTGCCTGGCTTCATCAACCAGGTGCATCTGTCCTTTCGTTAGATTAAATTGCTGTAACTCTTCATTGCTGATTTCATAAATTACATCCATAAGGGCGTTGCAAATGGCAACAACGTCAAAATTTTGAGACATAGCTCTCCCAGCTTACTAAGGATCAAAAAAACAAACTAAATCATGTTATATCGGAAAACTCAAGGGGCAAGGAGGAGTTTGGGGAAACAAGCCGTGAAGTTTCCTCTCAAGCACCTTTCTTCTGAACTCTAATCTGAGGTAACTAGCCCTTCAGAAGAAGACGTGTTGCTTCTTGGAATTTTACTTCTGAGAAAGGTTTTTCTAAAAATATAACCTTATCCAGAATCGAGGATGGCGCGCTAGTATCCATCTTAGGCAGGTAACCGGAAAGACAAAGAATAGGAGTCAGACGATTTTTGCCCTCTTCATTGCGGATAGTCTCTATCAGCTGCAACCCCCCCAACTTGGGCATTAAATAATCAATTAGAATAAGGTCATAGCTCTGCTCTCGCAACAAGGGCAATGCTTTTAACCCGTCTTGGGCTAAATCAATAGTTGGAACTAATGAAAACAAGTCCAACTCTTCAATTCTTTCTTTCAAAAGCTGAAGAGTATCTTCATCATCATCAACAATTAAGATCCGCTTAGCTTGGCTCATCAAAGGACCTCATAAATAGTCTGTTCTTGAGCAAAATCAAACTCTAAATGGCCAAAATCTTTGCTTGCAACAAGCTTCTCCTTGATGGCCACAATATCACTATCTCGACGCAAGGGGTGGTGATGAGACAAAAGTACTTTATGTGCTTTCGCCTGCATAGCCAACTTAAGACTACGCTCTAAAGAGGCAAAACCCCAAGCTTTATTTGCTTTATATTCTGCTTCTGTAAACAGTCCGCCAAGAACAAGCAAATCAGCTTCGCTTGACAACTGAATTAGCGCCTTATTTTCTTCCCCAGCGTTTGCCGATGCAACAACCACGCTTTCCCCATTAGGGCTATCAAAGCGGTAGCCAAAGCTCGGTGTCTCACTCCTATCTAAAGGAACATACCTAACCTTCAGCCCACCAACAGCAAGCTCTTCTTGCATCTGATAAAGAGAGACGTTAGCTGGCATCTTATTCAAAGCCTCAAATGGTGAATAACTTTCATTAAACAAAACATTTAGACCCTCATAAAGATCTGATTTTGCCATAGGTGAGTAGATATGCAAGTGGCTGCTTTTGAAATAAATAGGTTGAAAAAAGGGCAACCCTTGAATATGGTCCCAGTGAAAGTTGCTAATAAAGATATGAATGTTGAAGGCTTTTTTCTCACGAATGATCCTATCCATAAGTTCTTCGCCCAGGTTAGTAGCCCCATAGCCAGAACCAACTAGAATAAGCGCATCATCATAGATGATCTGGAGACACCCTGTATTACCGCCATAAACTTTCGTATCCTTTGAAGGTGAGGAAATAAGAGCTCTTGTTCCCCAAAATTTAAGTTTCATTTTGCTGGCCATTCATCCCCTTCCCGGGCTGCCACAACCTCAAGACCAGCACTCTTACCAATGTTGATAACGCTCGTTACCTTATCTGCTACTGCTTGATCGGTATCTTCCGGCGCATGGTGAAAAAGGATAAGTCGTCCTACCTGAGCATCTGAACAGAACTTTGTTGCTCGATGCGGCGTAGAGTGACCCCAATCCGCCTTCAAATTTTCTTCTGTAAAATGGGTATCAAAAATCACCGTGTTGCAGCGATGTAGAAATCGAACTAAACCGTCATTAAAGTCTTTTTCAAACTGAGCTGAGTTATCTTTAGCAAGCTCTTTCCAATGCTCCCCTAGATGATTACCATTCTCAATTGGAGCGTTATCCGTAATTACAGCGGCTGACTCTCCCTGATACTCAACACGAAAGCCCAACGTAATCCCCTGGTGGTTTAGCTGGTAGGTTGAAACATGCACATCTGTGTCAATGACTAGCTTTTCGCCCGGCTTGATCAACTTAATCTCAATCTTTGCTTTCACAAGATCACGAGGAAAAGGTAAGTGCCCTTTAGCAAGCTGACCATAGAATAACTTTTCAAACGAGTCTTTTTCCAAAGGAGATGATGTGTAAAAAACAAACTCGTTATTGGGGTTATAGAGAGGGGCAAAAAAGGGATAACCAATCATATGGTCCCAATGGGTATGCGTTACTAGAAAATAAAATTTCCGGTTTTTAGTTTGGCTACCCAAACGCAAACCATGATGAGCCAAGCCAGATCCACCGTCGAGGTAAAGTTCAAAATCTTTACCAGGCAGAAGAAATTGGATCGAGGTGGAGTTCCCTCCGTACCCTAAGAGACTATTTTTGTGCGTAGGCCTAGAACCTCGCACGCCATGGAGTTTGACTCTCATAGGACAGCTATCGGGCTTTAATGGCAGGATGTTAAACAGGAACTTTTTTACAAAGAACTAGAAAGTAGACTTATTCCAAAATTCTTTGGCATATAGCCACCCAGAATAAAAGGATAGGCCTAGCGTAACCCAAATCATAACCATACCCATTTCTCGAAATGGAATATCATAGATAGTCCGATTTACCATCAAACAAAAGATAGCTGAGTCAAGAAAAAACGTTTTTACCTTACCCATCCAACTCACAGCAATTGTCAAATTCTGCTGCAAAGCCATGAGCCTTACCCCTGATATGGCTAATTCACGGCATAGGAGAAATCCAGCCATCCATGTCCAAAGCGACCCTGAAGCCGCAATCATAATAAGGCCAGCCCCTGTCAGCATTTTATCAGCGATAGGATCAAGCAACGCTCCAAGCTTGCTTTCTAAATTAAGTCTTCTAGCTAAAAAACCATCTAACCAATCAGTAACACAAGCTGTGAAATACAAAAAAGCCGCGAATAATTCCACAGCCTTAAAACCAATAGGAAAAAGCAGTAGGATTACAGGCACGACCGCAATGCGATAGAGCGAGAGCTGGTTTGGGAGGTTTTTAAGCCACTTTTTGTCTGGTTTTGCGTCGTATGCTTCCATCTTTTCCCGTTATACAGTAGTAATCATCCGTCTACCAAGCTGAAAACTCTTCCTACATAGGTGCACTTTGAGTGTCTAAAGTGATAATAGGTCGCTTGCTTTTGGGGTAAACACTCATACTTTCTTTTAGATTGCCAAGCACTTCAGTGGTGCAAAGACGTACAGAACTAAAAACAATGGCATAAAGCTTTTCCGAGTTGTCCGTCGGATGATCAAGAGTAATCTTGCCGTCATGAGTCACCGCATGACGCACTTCTACCTCATATTCTCGCTCATCTTTGCTTACTTTAATAGGCAATGTTGAAGAAACTACCGTATAGCCTTGATCAATAAGCTCACGTAAAATCATATCTCTCTCAAAACGATCGCAATGAATCGCAGCGTTTACCCGTTTGCGCTCACAATCTGGGCAACGGCGCCCAGCCCAACGACTAGCAAACTCATTTGTGTAAATCCTTGATCCATCACGAAGCCTTTTACCACTATAAATCCTAGTTTTTTCAAGCCCACAGTATGTGCAAAGACGGCTTGGAATTTGGCTTCCCATGATAAGCCCTCCAGTAAAAAGTCATTCCTAAAATAGCTCCCTGCTCTCCTTAGTTTAACGGTTCATTATTAAAGGAGGAATAAAAAACGACATTTTTTTATTAGATTTAACTTTCTCATGTGAAATCTGGATATAATGAGTCTGGAAAATGATCTCAGAAATTGGAGAACCTGTGGCAAACTTATTTGATGATTTGAGGGCAAGGCTCATTGAGGAGTATGACGTTTGGCGTCTCGTCGATCAACGGCATTTCGAAGAATTTGGTAAGCCCCATTTATCACAGCAAGTAATTTGCGATATTGACAAGACCTATCTTGAAACAGAGTTTGAAAAGTTTTCTAGTTTAGCAAAAATTCCTTTTGAAGGAGCAGAAGAAAAAAAGACAGTACCAGGAGCTTCTATTGTTCTTCGCTGCTTTCGATGGGGGGATATGGATGATATCTCAGATCAATTTCAACAATACCCTAAGCCTTTACACTTTGTATCTGCATCACCCCCGCAGCTTAGACGCGTGCTTCGTGAAAAACTAGTTCTGGATTCCTTGGATTGGTCTTCAGATACATTCAAAAACCAAGTCTATAATTTAAGTCGCGGCGAATTCAAGCGCCTTAGAAACCAAGTTGGGTATAAAACAGCTGCTATCTTAAAGCTTATTACAAATGGGCCTGCACATACGGCTTATACCATGATTGGTGACAACGCAGAAGCAGATGCTCAAATCTATATGGGGATTAAGCTCTTTGTAGAAAATAAAATCTCAGTAAATACATTTAAACGTTACCTTCTGGCTATGGGGATCAAGGAACAAGAATACAAAACTCTCATACCCCAGATAAAGATCCCTGAAGGGATTACTGTACCAGGCATCTTTATCCGCCGTTTGAGAAACAAGGATATCCGCCATAGCGAGCCGATTAGCTCATGGATCAACTACTTTGATTCTTTCTTACACTTGGCCTGTTATTTTGTTTATGCTGGTTTACTTGAGCTAAAAATGCTTTGGAGCATTTGTCGCTATTTTCATAACAAAAATGACGTTTCGCTTGATGTGATTTGCGGCATTCTTGAACAGGCAGCGCTATTTTTCTCTAACAAAGAAGAAGTAGAGGCTATGCTACAGCTTTCTCAAGGGTTAAAAAAGCTGCGATCAAACATCAAACCGACTCCCTTTGAAGATAACTTTCTACCACCCAAACTAGGCGCCATTGATACCTCTCTCACCGAAGAAGCTATTGAGCTGCAGCTTCTCCAATGGGTACCGCAGGAACACAGCTAGATGGATAGATATCTTTCAGCGAGGCACACCAGACATTAAACACCTCTAACGGTACTTTCAAATCCCGAT